>JBEGRN010000070.1:0-7037 GCA_041180425.1 Verrucomicrobiota bacterium | reverse complement strand
GGGACGAGGCGATAGTGTCCGCCGGCGGCCTTGATGATGGCGAGGCCGGCCGCCACGTCCCAGAGGTTCGTGCCGGATTCGTAGTAGGTATCGGCCACGCCTTCGCCGACGTAGGCCAGCGCCAAGGCTGCGGAGCCGATCATGCGGATCTTCTTATACCGCGACACTTGGCCCATGAAGATCGCCATCGCCGGGGCGGACTTATCGGCCAGCGCGGGGAAGCCGGTCATGATGCAGGCGTCCTTGATGTCGCTGACCCAAGCGGGAGTGTGCCGCTTACCGTTGATGTAGGCACCGTCGCCGACGATCCCGAGGTAGGTCTTGTCGGCGGTGAAGTTGTAGATGACGCCGAGCACGGGCTCCTGGCCGCGCATCAGGCCGAGAGACACGCAGGTGCAGGGTTGGCCGCGCAGGTAGTTGTAGGTGCCGTCCAGCGGGTCGACCACCCAGTAGAGCTCACCCCGGTCGAACAGCGTCGCGTCGCCGCCGAGTTCTTCCCCGATGATCGGCAGGCCGGTGGACTTGAGCCGTTCGCGGACGAGCGTCTCGGAGTCGACGTCCGCCTGCATCTTCACGTCGTCGTCGGTCGAGGCGTTGACCTTCATCTGGGCGCCGCGGGCCAGCAACTTGCCGGCTTCATGGGCGGTGGCGAGCGCGATGTCCTTGAACGAAGCAGGGGAAGGCATGGGAACGGAAAAGAGAAGGCTGTGCCTAGGGCTAGAGACGCGGCCGGGAAAGGCAAGGATGAGCGACCGGCGAAGAAGGGCGAGCAGCTCGTTGGGGTCTTGCGATGCCCTGAGTATCCACTCGCCTGACTTATTGACTGGCGGCGGGAGCGTTCATGGGCGCATCCCAATCGTAGCTGGGCCGGGTGCGGCCGTCCTTAAAGCGGACACCCTGCGGGCTCCATCTTAGGTCGACAGCCTTATCCGTGCCTTTGCAGGAGAGACGGACGATGCCGTAGTCTGCGAGGGGCTTTACTTCCCCTGGTTCGCTCACGCCATTGCCGTTGGCGTCGACCCAGAGGGCGAGGCCGCTGAGTTCCGCGCCTTCGAGGACGCCATCGCCGTTGGCGTCGAGGGAGCCCAGCGCCTGATACCCGTCGCGCCAAAAGATCCAGAAGGTCACGTTGCCAAATAGTTGTAGGCCCGAGCTGATTTCTCCGGTCTGCTTTCCGTCGAAGACCAGCCAGGCGGCCTTGGGCGTGGTCCAGCCCCAGTGTCGGCGCATGCCGGAACCATCGAGGTCGAAGGCGACTTGGGCTTGGGGGTCGACGAGCTTTTCAAAGGGCTCGTCGCCGAGCGGAATCAGGATCGGCGTGACCGCACGCCGCGTGCGCTGCAGCCGTGTCCGGCAAGCTTTCAGGAGTTGGATCTCCTCTCGGTCCTTTTGCTGGTCCAGCAAGTTCAGCAGGTAGCCGATGCATTCCTCGCTGAAGCATATCCCTGAATCGAGGTGTTCGCGTTCCGATGCATTGGGTGCAGGTGGTGCCTTGACTTCGTAGCGGGCGCCTTTCATCCAGTCTTCGACCTTGAATTGACGGGTGAATTCCTGATTCCAAGCGACGGCTAGGGCCTCCCGGTAGGCTGCGATCGCCTCACTCCGACGGCCGGCCTTATCGAGGCACCAGGCATACCCAAGGAGAGTGGGGCGGACGAGCCAATGCACTTGGTCAGGCTTGGACGAGCGTTTCATCGCGGCTTGAGCCACCTCGTAATGCCAGATGGCTTTGCCGAGTTGTTTGGAGTCAAAGTCCTTAGCCGGCATGACCGCAGGATAGCCGGCGCCCCTGTTTTCTGGCAGGCCGTTGTCGCTGCCCGGAGGGCTGAACTCGACGCCGCCGTCCCTGTCCCGGTTTTGCGGTGCATTGATGACCTTCAAGGTTGGGGTTCCCGTGGTGGCCGCCATCGCGTACACGCGCGCTAACTGGTAGTGAAGTTCGAAGTCGTCCGGGGTGGCGCGGAGCCTCTTCTCCAGGTTTTCGATGACGCGCGACACCGGAACTTTTTCCACCTCATTTCTGATGTAAAGGGCTTGGGCGGTCGGAGCTAGCCAGAGCGACAGGAGGGCGAGGAGGGCGATTCGCATGGCCACATCCTTCCCTTGAACCCCTGTGGGTTCAACCTTTTGTATCCAAGTCCTGCTGACCGCTCAGAGTCCGAACCGGTTGAAGTCCCGCTGGGCGCGACCGGCAAGGCCACGGAAGTGGATCTGGATGGCTCTTTTGCGCGCGGCGACCATGAGTTCGCGGAGGGCCTGGGCGTAGGAGGCGTCGATGAAGAGGGCGTGTTCGAAGTTGAGGGTCAGGTGCCGGGTGCGGTCGTTGAGGCGGCCTTCGGCGGCGCGTGGCTCGGCGGCACGGCCGAAGTGGAGGTGCCCCGAAAGGGCGAGCGTGACTTCATCGGCCCGCTCTTGGACCTCGATGGTCTCGGGTTCTTCTTTTTCGGGGTGGGCGGACTTGCGGATCAGCAGGAAGACGAAAGCGACCACCACGCCTAAGCCGACTGCCCAGATGAGGTCCACGAAGACCGTGATGGCGCAGGCCAGCACGAGCAGAATGAGGTCGGAGCCCCCGGAGCGGAACAACCGCGGCCAGAGAGGCAGTTCAGCCATGTACCAGCAGACGGAGAGCAGCACTCCGGCCAACGAGGCGAGCGGGATGAGCTTCACGAGCGGCGCGAGGATCAGCAGGATCGCCAGGACCGTCGCCGCATGGATGAGGCCGGACACCGGGGACTTGGCGCCGGCGCGGGCATTCGTGCTCGTGCGGGCGATGACGCCGGTAACGGGCAGGCCCATGAAGCAGGCCGAAGCGATATTGGCCACCCCTTGGGCGGCCAGCTCGGTATCGGAGTCATGGCGGTCGCCGGACATCCCGTCGGCCACCACGGCGCAGAGCAGGGATTCGATGCCGACCAGCAAAGCGATGCCGAACGCCAGCGGTAGGACCTCCCAGGCCATCTTCAGCCAGGCAGCACGGTCGGGTAAAGCCGTGCTCCAATTGGTCAGGCGGAAGTTGGCGCTGATTTCTTTGAACTTGGAGCCGATGGTCGGGATGGCCGCGTCCGGCACGGCCAACCAAGTCACGATGACGGTGCCGAGGAGCACGGCGATGAGCGCACCGGGGATTTTGAGAGACACCTTGCGGAGGCCGACGATGACCGCGAGGGTGCCGAGGGCGACGAGGAGGCAACCCGGCTTGATGGAGTCGGCTCCGGCGACGAGGTGGCGGAGGCGACCCAAGAAGTCTGGGATGGCTGGCGAGGGGTCGGGGATGCCCAAGGCCGGCCCGAGCTGCGTGCTGCCGATGATGAGGGCGATGCCCGTGGTGAAGCCGATGACTACGGGGTAGGGGATGAAGCCGATGTACTTGCCTAAGCGGAGCGCACCGAAGCCCAGCAGCAGGACGCCCGCCATCAGCGTCGCGAGGGCGAGCCCGAGGTAGCCATGGGCGATCACCGCCGCGGCGCAGATGCCGACGAACGCGCCGGCGGGACCGGCGACCTGTACGCGCGAGCCGCCGAGGAGGGAGACGAGGACGCCGCCGATGATGGCGGTGTAGAGGCCTTGCTCGGGGCTGACGCCGGAGGCGATGGCCAAGCCCATGGAGAGCGGCAAAGCGACGACGCCGACGAGCAGGCCGGCCGCGAGGTCCGCCAGGAAATCACCCTTGCCATACCCGCCGCGCAGGGAGCGCAGGAGGGCCGGTTTGAACCAAGGGGCGAAGGCCATGGCGGCAAGTTGGCGGAGCGAGGGGCGTATTCAAGGAGAAACAAAAAACCCGGCTCGGAGGAGCCGGGTTTCGTGCCGCCGGGAAGCGGAGCGCTGGTTAAGGCAGCTCGGTCTTACCCATCAGGAACTTGTCGCACTCGCGAGCCACGCCGCGACCTTCATTGAAGGCCCAGACGACCAAGGACTGGCCGCGACGGCAGTCGCCAGCGGCGAAGACGCCCGGGAGGTTGGTCACGTACTTCTCGTGCTCGGCCTTGACGTTGGAACGGGCATCGCGCTCGACGCCGAAGGTTTCCAGCAGCGGCTGCTCAGGGCCCATGAAGCCCATGGCGAGGAGGACGAGCTGGGCGGGGCGGACCTTTTCGGTGCCGGCGATCTTCTGCGGGCCGAACACGCCCTTGTCGTCCTTCTTCCATTCGACTTCGACCGTGTGGACTTCCTTGAGGTTGCCCTGTTCATCGGCGACGAACTTCGTGGCGGTCGTGAGGTAGACGCGCGGGTCGGAGCCGAACTTGGCGGCGGCTTCTTCTTGGCCGTAATCGACCTTGTAGGTCTTCGGCCATTCCGGCCAGGGGTTGTCCTTGCCGCGGGTGGCGGGGGCCTTGGCCATGATCTCGAGCTGGACGACGGACTTGCAGCCGTGGCGGAGGGAAGTGCCGACGCAGTCGGTGCCGGTGTCGCCGCCACCGATGATGACGACATCCTTGCCCTTGGCACTGATCGTGGCGTCGGGGGCTTTGCCATCCAGCAGGTTCTTGGTGTTGGCGTGGAGGAACTCCATCGCGAGATGGATGCCCTTGGCTTCACGGCCGGGGAGCGGGAGGTCGCGGCCCTTGGTGGCGCCGACGGCGAGGATGACCGCGTCGAAGTCCTTGCGGAGCTGTTCCGGCGAGACGTCGACGCCGACGTTGACGCCGCACTTGAAGGTCACGCCTTCGGCTTCGAGGAGGGCGATGCGGCGCAGGACCACTTCGTTCTTTTCGAGCTTCATGTTCGGGATGCCGTACATGAGCAGGCCACCTGGACGGTCGGAGCGTTCGAAGACGGTGACGTTGTGGCCGGCGTAGTTGAGCTGCGCGGCGGCGCTGAGGCCAGCGGGGCCGGAGCCGATGACCGCGACCTTCTTGCCGGTGCGCTTCGTCGGCGCGCGGGGGATGACCCAGCCGTTCTCGTAACCCTTGTCGATGATCGAGACTTCGATGTTCTTGATCGTCACGGCCGGCTTGTTCATGCCGAGCACGCAGGAGCCTTCGCACGGGGCAGGGCAGACGCGGCCGGTGAATTCCGGGAAGTTGTTGGTCTTATGGAGGCGTTCCAGCGCTTCGCGCCAGAGGCCCTTGTAGACCAGGTCGTTCCACTCGGGGATCAGGTTGTTGATCGGGCAGCCGCTGGCCATCCCGCTGATGAGCTTGCCCGTGTGGCAGAACGGCACGCCGCAATCCATGCAGCGGGCGCCCTGTCTCTGGAGCTTCTCGTCGGAGTGATGGTGATGGATCTCCTTCCAATCGCCGATGCGGGTGAGGGCATCGCGGTCAGGCGGGAGTTCGCGCTGGAATTCGACAAATCCGGTAGGTTTTCCCATGGTGCAGAAGGTGCTTGGTGTGGACGTGTGGGGCTCAGCCGCCGCCGACTCGGGCGGTGTCGCGGGAGTTGATCTCGAAGGCTTCGTTGAGGGCGGCGTCGCCGCTCAGGCCCTTGGCTTCGGCCGTCGCGATGGCCTGGAGGACGCGCTTGTAGTCCTTCGGCATCACCTTGACGAACTTACCGAGGGAGGCGTCCCAGTTGGCGAGGAGCTTCTTCGCCTTCTGGCTGCCCGTGAGCTCGGCGTGACGTTCGATGAGGCCGCGGAGTTCGGCGGCATCGGCGGCGTCGGGCTTCTCGAGGCCGACCATCTGCTTGTTGCAGCGGGTGGCGAAGTCGCCCTTCTCGTCGAGGATGTAGGCCACGCCACCGCTCATGCCGGCGGCGAAGTTGCGGCCCGTGGCGCCGAGGACGACGACGCGTCCGCCGGTCATGTATTCGCAACCGTGGTCACCCACGCCTTCGACGACCGTGGAGACGCCGGAGTTGCGCACGCAGAAGCGCTCGCCGGCCATGCCGCGGAAGAACGCTTCGCCGGAGGTCGCGCCGTAGAGGGCGACGTTGCCGAGGATGATGTTGTCTTCGGCCGGGAAGGTGGCCTTGGCGTCCGGGTAGACGATGATGCGGCCGCCCGAGAGGCCCTTGCCGACGTAGTCGTTGGCGTCGCCTTCCAGTTCGATGGTCACGCCCGGAGGGACGAAGGCGCCGAGGGACTGGCCCGCGCTGCCCTTGAACTTCAGGTGGATGGTGCCGTCCGGCAGGCCGTCGGAGTGCTTCTTCGTGATCTCGTTGCCGAGGATCGTGCCGACGACGCGGTGGGTGTTCTTGATCACGCCTTCATAGCGGACCTTTTCGCCCTTCTCGATGGCCGGCTGGCACTTCGCCAGGAGGACGGAGAGGTCGAGGCCCTTCTCCAGGCCGTGGTCCTGCTTCTCGGTGCAGAAGCGACCGACTTCGGGGCCGACGTTCGGCGAGTAGAGCAGTTTGGAGAGGTCGATGCCCTTGGCCTTCCAGTGTTCGACGGCGTGGCGCGCTTCGAGGACATCCGTGCGGCCGACCATCTCGTTGAGGGAGCGGAAACCGAGTTGGGCCATGATCTCGCGGACTTCCTGGGCGATGAAGCGCATGAAGTTGACGGTGTCTTCAGGGCGACCGCTGAAGTTCTTGCGGAGCTCGGGGTCCTGGGTGGCGACGCCGACCGGGCAGGTGTTGAGGTGGCAGACGCGCATCATGATGCAACCGAGCGTCACGAGCGGGCCCGTGGCGAAGCCGAACTCTTCGGCGCCGAGGAGGGCGGCGATGACGACGTCACGGCCGGTCTTCAGCTGGCCGTCGGTTTCGACGACGATGCGGGAGCGGAGGTTGTTGAGGACCAGGGTCTGGTGCGTCTCGGCGAGGCCGAGTTCCCACGGCAGGCCCGCGTGCTTGATGGAGGTCTGGGGCGAAGCGCCCGTACCGCCGTCGAAGCCGGAGATCAGGACGACGTCCGCGTGCGCCTTGGCCACGCCGGTGGCGATGGTGCCGACGCCGACTTCCGAGACCAGCTTGACGCTGACGCGCGCGGCGCGGTTGGCGTTCTTCAGGTCATGGATGAGTTCCGAAAGGTCCTCGATCGAGTAGATGTCGTGGTGCGGGGGCGGGGAGATGAGGCCCACGCCGGTGGTGGAGTGGCGCACCTTGGCGATCCACGGGTAGACCTTGCCGCCGGGGAGCTGGCCGCCTTC
>JBEGRN010000069.1:0-7216 GCA_041180425.1 Verrucomicrobiota bacterium | reverse complement strand
GGCCAGTTCCTCGACCGTACACGCGCGTTCGTTGTCGGGGCGCACCAGAATCAGCCGCCCGGCATGCCGCGACGCCGCTTCGACCAGCGGGCGCGCGCGGTCGAGGCCCAACGCGCCGACGACGAGGGTGGGTTGACGTAAGGCGGCGAGCAGCGCCTGCCCACGAGACCTGCTGGAGCGCAGACGCGGCCAGCGGCGCATCGAAATGCAGACGCGTGGCCAATTCGCAAGCCAGCCACGCCGCACCGGCGTTCCAACGTTGGTGCGCGCCGACGAGGTTGGTCTCGGGTAAGCCGGACGCGAAGCGGTCGCGGACGAAATGCACCGGGGCGCCGACCTCGCGGGCGCGCTGGACAACGACGGCCTCCGCTTCGGCGGGGAGCTGCCCGACGACGACCGGCACGCCAGGCTTAAGGATGCCGGCCTTCTCTGCGGCGATGGCCGCCAACGTCGGCCCCAAGTACTCCTGATGGTCGAGCCCGATGGAAGTGATCACGCAGACCTCGGGGCTGCACAAGTTGGTCGCGTCCAAACGTCCGCCCAAGCCCGTTTCGAGGATCATCACGTCGACCTGGGCCGCGCGGAACTCCAGCCAAGCCGCAGCCGTGATGAGCTCGAAGAACGTCGGCGCCAGCCCGGCATCCGCGGCGGCGATGGCGGCGTAGTGCGGACGCAGTTCTTCGGTGAGGGCGACGACGCGGGCCTCGGTCGCAGGCACGCGGTCCACCTGCAGGCGTTCGCCCAACTGCACGAGGTGCGGGCTCGTGTAGAGGCCGGTGCGGCGCCCATGGGCACGCTGGATCGCCTCGATCATCGCGCTCGTGGAGCCCTTGCCATTGGTGCCGGCCACGTGGAAGCAAGGGGCGCAGCGCTCGGGCCGGCCGAGCCGTTCGGACAAAGCGCGCATGCGGTCGATGCCTAGGCGCGAACCTAAGTTCCGCAGCCCCGTCAACCAACGCAGCGTGGCGGCCGCTTCCATGTCGGCCGTCGGCCGTTAGGCCGCGCGACGCTTGCCGCCCTTCGGCGCGCGGTGAGCCAAGGCACGGAGCAGGCTCGCCAGCTTCGCCTTCATCTCCTTGCGGTGCACAATCATGTCGATGAGCCCGCGCTTGAGGAGGAATTCGGAAGTCTGGAAGCCGTCGGGGAGATCCTGGTTGGTCGTCTCCTTGATGACGCGGGCGCCGGCGAAGCCGATGAGCGCACCGGGCTCGGCGACGATCACGTCGCCCAAGGTGGCGTAGGAAGCCATCACGCCGGCCATGGTCGGGTTGGTGAGGACGGCGATGTAAGGCAGACCGGCGGCGCGCAGCTTAGCCAGGGCGGCGCTGGTCTTAGCCATCTGCATCAAGGAGAGGATGCCTTCCTGCATGCGGGCGCCGCCGGAGGCGCAGACCACGACGCATGGGCACTTCATCTTGATGGCGCGCTCAATGGCGCGGGTGACTTTCTCGCCCGCGACGGAGCCCATGGAAGCGCCCATGAACGAGAAGTCCATGATCGCGAGGGACACCGGCAGACCGTCCATGAGGCCGTGGCCGCAGACGACGGAGTCGCGGAGGCCGGACTTCTTCTGGTGCTGGGCGACGCGCTCGGGGTAGGAACCGCCGGCGGTGAACTTCAGGGGGTCGCGCGAGGCGAGCTTAGAGTCGGTCTCCTTCCAAGTACCGTCGTCGATCAGCAGGGCGATGCGGCGCTTGGTGGTGAGGCGGTCATGGTAGCCGCTGCCCGGGAAGACGTTCCAGTTGGCTTCGAGGTCCTTGGTGTAGACCATTTCGCCCGACTGGGGGCACTTGGTCCAAAGACCTGCCGGGATATCCTTTTTCTTCGGAGTCGGGGTGTGCGTACGCTTGCGGAAGACAGCCATGGTGGAGAGCCGAGATGTTGAGAGTTTCCCTCGCGTGGTGAAAGGTTAAAGGCAGGCACGAAACCTCGAAAAACCGCGTTTTCGGCGGTTTTTCGGGGGTGCTCCTAAGGGCCCGCAGGGTTCAGCGCCGCGGCGTGCCGGCGATACGCTCCAAGAGGAGTTCATAGGCTTTCACAGCCTTCTCCGCCATCCCGAGTTCGAAGTTCTCGTCCGGGGCATGCAGGTTGGAATCCGGCGTGAAGAGCCCGATCATGACCGAGTCGAGGCCGGTCTCCCGGCGGATGTCGCCGATGATGGGCACGCTGCCGCCTTCGCGGAGGTAGAGCGGGGCCTTGCCGAAGGCCTGGGCGATGGCCTTGTCGGCTTCGCGGAAGGCGCGGGCGAGGACGGGGTTCTGGTCCTTCGGCGTGTTCGGGCGATCCGGAGGACAGACATAGTAAGCCGCATTGCCCTGCATCTCCTTAATTTCCACGCGAACACCCTTGGGGGCGCGGGCGCGGATGGCTTCGGCGACCTTGCGATGCACGTCCACCGGGTCTTGACCGGGGACGAGGCGACAGGTGATCTTGGCGAAGACCTTGGAAGGAATGACGGTCTTGGAGCCCTTGCCCTGGTAACCACCGCCGATGCCGTTGAACTCCAGCGTCGGCGCAAAGCGCACCGCTTCCAGCCCATCGAGGCCCGGGGCGGGATGCAGCTCATCGACCGCGAGGAAGCGACGGTATTCGTCCTCGGTCAACGGGAGCTTGCGGAGTTCTTCCCGCTCCCAGCGAGTCGGCTGTTCCACGCCGTCGTAGAAGCCCTCGACCGTCACGGCGTTGTCGGCGTCATGCAACGAGGCGCACAGTTCCGCCAAGGCCTGGATCGGGTTGTAGACCGCGCCGCCATGGAGGCCGGAATGCAGGTCGGAGCGCGGGCCGGTCAAACCGACCTCGAGGCCGATGATGCCGCGCAGGCCGGTCGTGATGACGATCTGGTCGGTCGACGGAGAGGCGGTGTCGGAAAGCACCACGCAGTCGGCCTCAGAGAGTTCTTTCTTATGGTTATGCAGGAATTCCGGGAAGCTCGGGGAGCCGATCTCTTCTTCGCCCTCGATCAGGAAGGTGATGCGGAGCGGGAGGTCCGGACGGCGCTTCAGCAGCTGCGCGAGGGCGACGACGGCGACGAGGTGCGGCCCTTTATTATCAGCGGTACCGCGGCCCCAGATGCGACCGTCGCGGACGACTGGCTCGAAGGCCGGCGTCGTCCAGAGGTTCAGCGGGTCCGCAGGCTGGACGTCGTAGTGGCCGTACAGGACGACGTGGGGCCATTCGGCTGGTCCGCGCCGGCGGGCCAGCACGATCGGGTGCAAGGGCGTCGGAATGACCTCAATCTCCAGGCCAGCCTGTTTAAGAAGGCCGCAGATGTGCTCCCGCGCCCCCGTCATGCCGGCCTTGAAGGCCGGGTCGGTCGAGACGCTCGGGTGCTTGACGTATTCAATCAGTTCGCGGACGAGATCCATGGCTCCATTAGGTCGGTTTGGGGCCGAAGGGCAAGGCACTCCCAGCCTTTTAGGGCGGGCGGAGGACGCTTTTTGACTTCCCCCAGGGCGGGCTTCGGAAACATTAGACCCATGTCACCCGCGGAACAGTTGACGGCCATGAAGGCCCGCACCGAGAAATTCATCGGGGGCGAAGACATCCTCAAGCGCCTGGAAGCCGGCAAGACCCTCCGCGTGAAGCTCGGCGTCGACCCGACCCGGCCCGACCTGACCTTCGGCCACATGGTCGTGCTGAACAAGCTGCGCCAGTTCCAGGACCTCGGCCACCAGGCCGTCCTCATCATCGGCGACTACACCACCCGCATCGGCGACCCAACGGGCCGCTCGGACACTCGTCCCGTGCTGACCGAGGCAGAGATCGAGTTCAACGCGAAGACCTACCTGGAGCAGGCCTACCGCATCCTCGACCCCCAGAAAACCGAGATCCGCCGCAACAGCGAGTGGTTCGGGAAGATGTCGTTCCTCGACGCGCTCCAGCTGAGCCGCCAGATGACCGTCGCCCAGATGCTCGTCCGCGACGACTTCGCCAAGCGCTACGAGAGCAAGACGCCCATCTCCATCGTCGAGTTCCTTTATCCGCTCCTGCAAGGGCACGACTCCGTCATGCTCAAGGCCGACCTCGAGATTGGCGGCAGCGACCAGCTCTTCAACATGATGGTCGGCCGCGACCTGCAGGAACAGGCCGGCCAAGCGCCGCAGGCCGTGCTCGGCATGCCGTTGCTCGTCGGCCTCGACGGCGAGAAGAAGATGTCCAAGAGCCTCGGCAACTACATCTCCTTCAACCATAGCGCCAAAGACATCTTCGGGAAGGTCATGTCGGTGCCCGACGCCACGATGTGGGTCTACTACCGCCTCCTGCTCGAACTGAGCGAAGACGACATCCGCGGCCTCCAGGCGCAGCACCCGATGGAGATGAAGAAGCAGCTGGCGACGCGCCTGACGGACAAGTTCCACGGCGCCGGTGCCGGCGCGAAGGAACGCGCCGAATTCGAGAACGTGTTCTCCAAGGGAGGCGTCCGCTCCGACATGCCCGAGTTCGCCTGGGCCGCCGTCTCCGGCGGCGCGGCCGAGGTCGGCATCGTCGACCTGCTCGCCGCGACCAACCTCTTCCCCTCCAAGAAGGAGATCCGCCGCCTCATCGAAGGCGGGGCCGTGAAGCTCGGCGACGAAAAGGTGTCCGACCCGGCGCTCAAGGTCGCTCAGCCCACCGGCGAACTGGTCATCCAGGCCGGCAAGCGGACCTTCGTGAAGGTCAAGTAAGGCCGCCCCGGCGGGCCTGTGGACAAGTCGGCGCCTGACCGCCCGATTATCCCCTTCCCCTGCCCTCGCCCCGCGACCTATTATCCGGGTCCCCGCATGGCCGACCCGGAATCCATCAGTCGAGACTTCGTGCACCTGCACGTGCACACCGACTACAGCATGCTCGACGGCTGCTCGCGCATCGACCGCCTGATGCAGCGCGCCTGCGACATGAACATGCGCGCGGTGGCCATCACCGACCACGGCAACCTCTTCGGCCTGTTCGATTTCTGGAACGAGGCCAAGCAGCGCTCCAAGGGCGACGTGAAGTTCAAGCCGCTCCTCGGCTGCGAGCTCTACCTCGTCTGGGACCACGCCCTCACCGACAAGCCCGACCGCCGCGAGCACAAGTACTACCACATGGGCGTGCTCGCCAGGAACTTCAAGGGCTACCAGAACCTGACCAAGCTCGTCTCCGACGCGCACGTGCGCGGCCTCCACTACAAGCCGCGCACCGACATCACCCAGCTCGCCCAGCACGCCGAAGGGCTCATCGGCTTCAGCGGCTGCCTCCAAGGCGTCATCCCGCAGCACCTGCTCAAAGGCGACTACGAAGGCGCGCGCCAGGCCTGCGGGCGGCTCGTGGAGATCTTCGGCCGGGAGAACTTCGTCATCGAGCTGATGGACCACGGCATCGAGGAACAGAAACGCATCATCGCGGACCTCCTCAAGCTCGCCACGGAGTTCAACCTCCGCGTCGTCGCCACCAACGACGTGCACTACGTCGACGCCTCCGACAACGTCGCGCACGACGCGATGCTCTGCATCCAGACGGGCGCGCGGCTCGCCGACGAACGCCGCATGAAGTACCCGGCGCACGAGTTCTACCTGAAGAGCGAGGCCGAGATGCGCCGCGTGTTCTCCGAGGTGCCCGCCGCCATCACGAACACCGTCGCCATCGCCGAGATGTGCGACGTGCAGCTGCCCGTCGGCAAGAACCACTACCCGGTCTACATCTTCTCCGAAGGCGTGAAGCCCAAGGTGGCCAAGAAGACCGACGCCATCCTCGACGGCTACGAGAAGCTCAAGAACGGCCTCCTTGTCGCGGCCGGCAAGAAGGGTGACTTCGCCATCGCCGAGGAGACGCGCCAAGGCATGCGCGCCAACGGCTCCTACCTGCTGGAGGTCGTCAAGCTCGGGCTCAAGGAGCGCTACGGCGTGGATTACGACGACCCCAAGGCGCAGGCGGACGAACAGATCCCCGGCCCCGGACGGACCAGCCCCGCCGAGCTCTGCCGCCGCATCGACTACGAGCTGGGCGTCATCGCCGGCACCGGCTTCGTCGACTACTTCCTCATCGTCTGGGACTTCATCGACTGGGCCCGCCGCCAGGACATCCCCGTCGGCCCGGGCCGCGGTTCGGGCGCCGGCTCCATCGTCGCGTACTGCCTCAAGATCACCGACATCGACCCGATCCGCTTCGGCCTGCTCTTCGAGCGCTTCCTCAACCCGGAGCGCGTGTCCGCGCCCGACTTCGACATCGACTTCTGCATGCGCCGCCGCGACGAAGTCGTCGACTATGTCCGCCGGAAGTACGGCGCAGACCGCGTCGCCAACATCATCACCTTCGGCACCTTCGGCGCCAAGATGGTCGTCCGTGACTTGGCCCGTATCCGCGACCTGCCCTTCATCGAGACCAACCGCCTCGCCAAGCTCGTCCCAGACGACATCAACATCTCGCTCGACGACGCGCTCAAGAAGTCCAACGAGCTCCGCGCCGAGGTCGGCAGCAATCCGACCGCCGCCCAGATCATCGAGACCGGCCGCGTCATCGAAGGCATGGTCCGCAACAGCGGCAAGCACGCGTGCGGCATGATCATCGCCGACCGTCCGCTGACCGACATCATCCCGGTGACGATGCAGGACGGCGACCTGACGACCCAGTACGCCAAGGACCCCGTCGAGAAGCTGGGCCTGCTGAAGATGGACTTCCTCGGGCTGAAGACGCTCACCGTCATCGACGACGCCCAGAAGCTCGTGCGCAAGCACCGCAAGCTGCCGAAGTTCGACATCAACAAGGTCGGCTTCGAGGACGCCAAGACGTTCGCCCTGCTCAATGACGCCAAGACGGTCGGCGTGTTCCAGCTCGAATCCGGCGGCATGCAGTCGCTTTGCCGCCAGTTCAACATCTCGGCCATCGACGAGATCGTCGCGCTCATCGCGCTCTACCGACCGGGCCCGATGCAGTTCATCCCTGACTACATCAAGGGCAAGAAGGACCCGAACTACGTCAAGTACGCCCACCCGCTGCTCGAGAAGGTCGCCAAGGAGACGTACGGCATCCTGGTCTACCAGGAGCAGGTGATGGAGGCGGCCCGCGTGGTCGCCGGGTACACGCTCGGCGGCGCCGACATGCTCCGCCGCGCGATGGGCAAGAAGATCCGCGAGGAGATGGAGAAGCAGCGCGACATCTTCGTCGCGGGCGCCAAGGCCACGAACAACATCGAGAAGAAGAAGGCCGAGGAGATCTTCGCGACGCTGGAGAAGTTCGCCGAATACGGCTTCAACAAGTC
>JBEGRN010000068.1:0-7101 GCA_041180425.1 Verrucomicrobiota bacterium | reverse complement strand
GGGATTGCGTGGCCTGCGGGTTGTCTGTAAATCAGTTGGCTCACGCCTTCGCTGGTTCGAATCCAGCTCCTACCACCACCCCCTTTCCCCCGCAGTTTCCGCCCAATTACGGGCATTTTGTGCCCTGTTTGCAGGGGTTTTGTGCGGGTGGGTGGGTTAGGAGTCAGTTGGTCGGCGGAAATTTCCGCTTGCTTTGGTAGCTCGTGAGCGGCACAACCGGACTTATGCAAGTCACACCAAAACCTACCCAAGAAGTCACACCAGCACCCGCCAGCCCGGCGCCGGAATTCCGGCCCGAGGTGGTGCGGCTGCCGGTGCATCGGTTCCGCGTGGCCGGGTTCACGCGGGAATTCAGTTTGACGAAGCGCGCGCCCGGGCGGTTCGAGCCGTGGTATCTGGTGAGCATCATCAAGGGCCGGCGGTTTCATCATTCGCTCGAGACGGCGGATGCGAAGCTGGCCGAGGACCGGGCGCGGGTGAAATACATTTTGCCGGCGCTGGCCGGGGATTGGGAACGGGTGGAGGCGGGCAAGCTCAAGAAGCCGTTCGCCACGGTGGGCGAGGTGCTCGCGCATTGGGTGTCGCTAGACCTGGGCGCGGGCGAGGCGCACAAGCGCGCGGCGGCGAACCAGCTCCGCAACGTGCTGCGGCAGGCGGGCGTGGTGGACCCGGACGCGGCGAGCACGGCGGTGCTGACGGGCGCCACGGCGTTTGCCTACTGGGATGCCGTCCAGCGGTCGGCCGAGGCGATGCGGCAGGTGGACGCGGCGCGGCGCCGGCGCACGGCGCTCTCGACGTGGAACCAAGCCAAGAGCGTGCTGCAACCCGCGGCCGTGGTGTGCTACCAGCAGGCCGGGCTGGCGTTGCCGTCGTTCGGCGAATTTCTTGAGCACGGCGCGGCGCGGATCAAGAAGGTCAAGGGCTTGGCCAAGGGCGAAGTGGCGGTGCCGGACTTTGAACTCATGGGCCGGCTGCTGGCGAGCTGGCCGGCGTTGGGGTGGAATGAGTTTGCGGGCGTGGGCCTAGCGTTGGCGTTCGGGTTACGCGCGGGCGAATGGGCGGAAGCGCGCTGGGAGTGGTTTCGCGTGCGGAATGGTCGCTGGATGATCGAGGCCACGGCGGAGGTCAAGAACCAGAGCGGGCGCATCGAGGTGCGGGCGATCAATCCCTACTGGGCGGCGTTCCTGGAGCGGGCACGTCGTGAGGGTCGCTGGCAGGCCGAGGGCTACGTCCTAACCGGCAGCGAGAACGAACGGCAGAACGAGGTGGAGGAGCGCATCAGTGCCTGGATGCGCGGCGGCGGCTGGACGGCGCAGAAGACGAATCATGCGTTCCGGGCGTTCTCGGGGGCGCTGGTGGTGCTCAAGTGGGGCTCGGATCAAGCGCGCGAATGGCTGCGGCATTCGAGCGTGACGACGACGGAGCGGCATTATACGAAGGATTGGCTCAGGGCCAACGCGGGGCGGCCGGTGGTGGTGGAGTGGGCGGAAGCGTGAGACACGGATTGCACGGATTGCACGGATCAAAGCAGAAAGGCCCGCCGCGATGAACTCGGGGCGGGCCTTTGGGGGTTGGGTGCGACTGTAGTTATGCGGCCTTGGCAGCCATAAACCGTTGCAGCTTGTAGAACTGGGCCACGGCTTGGTGCGTGCGGTCGGGTGTGGTCGCGGTTTGGCCGTCGTTCGCAATCCATGCTTCGCGGAGGTGCGCGGCAGCATATTCGACGTGATCGCGCGTCAAGGCGTCGGCGGCGTGGCCGTGGCCAATGGCGCGGAGGTGGTCAAGAGCGGCGTCCAAGTGTTCGGCGGTGGTCATTCGGGGGCCTTCTCTTTGTAGCCGGCGGCGCGGTCGAGGTGTTTCTCGACCCACGGCGCGAGCGGGCCGGGGCGCGCGGCGCGCACGTAGGCGGCTTTGCGTTTGCGGGTGAGGCGGACAACGAGGAGCGAATCCTTGGGCGTGTCGCCGTGCTGGGCGTTGGTGTTTCCGGGGGCGGCGCTCATTGGGCGCCTCCAATCTGCGCATTGCGCGCATCTTGCGCGTCCGCGATGCGCTGCACGAGCGCCGTGGCCTGCCGCACCGTAGACACGGGATGGCCCAGGCCGTCGATCCACAGGACAACCTCGCCGCGGGTGGCTCGGCCGTTGCTGTCAATGGCCCCGACGTATTGGCGCAGGTTCTTGTTTCTCAGCGCCGTTTCCACTTTGGATTTTGTGGTCATTGGGCACCTCCTGTGGCCTTGGCGATGGCGGCGCGGGCGATGTTGCCAATGGTGGCATAATCCAGAGCGGGCTGAACCTCTGCAAAGTCGCCGCATTGCCTCGTGATTGTCACAAGCGCGGCGAGGAGTTCGGGTGCGCTGGCGATCAAGCGGGCGTTGGCGTAATCCTCGGGCGCGCCATCGCCCTTGTCCTCGACATATACCTCGGCAATGTCTCGGAACTGGCGATGCCCACCTTGCGCGGCCGGTAAATGATCTAGCTCGCGTGTAATGGTGAGCGGGCTGCGGTTGGTTTCCGCGCGCCACGGGCCGGGTGTGTGTTGCGTTGTCATGGTGTCGTCTTTCTCTATTGATCCCGGTGCCGCCGGGTCGGTGCTGGGCACGCTGCCCCGCCTACCGCGTCCGGCCGCAGCCGGGCGCGGGGTGGCGGGGCATTACCATCCCATTTTGCTGGGCCACACCTCCACCCCGCGCTGCTTTTGGGTTGTCACCGTGCCGGTGCGCTTTGAGATTTCGTCCGCAATTTGCTCCATCCAGAGTCCCTGTCCTGTTTGGTCGAGCCAGCCGCTCAGAGTTCCAGCTTGGTATTCCTGCAGCATTTTGTCGGTAATGGTGAGATTCAGATTTTTAGGATTCTTCATTTTGTTTCGTCTTTCTCTTGATGCCGAAGCCGCCGGCGCGGGCTGGGGCACGCTGCCCCGCCTACCGCGTCCGGCCGGAGCCGGGCGCGGGGTGGCGGGTCAGAGGGGCCGTTGAAGGCGTTTGCCGCCGGCTATCAGGTTGAACTGTTCCACCAGATCAGCGCGCTTGAACTCCAGGTGTAGGTTGCCGTTCTTGAAACAGCGGCCCTTGAAATACTGGGTCTCGAACTCGTTGCTGCCGTTCTTGGTCTGCTGCGTGATGGCGTCGCCCAGTTCGCCCTGCCATGTCTTGCAATCGGTCGTCTTGCCGTCCAGCAGATGAAACACCTGGTCGAGCGCGCGCACTTCGTCGGTGCGGTGATAATTGATGCGGAAGCCCGTGCCGCTGTAACAGCGTTCGACCGTGTAAGGCTTGATAATTTTGGAGCCAAGGCCCACCAGCTCGCTTTTCTGGTTGGTCTTGTATTCCTTGAGGGCGTAGCCGCCGGGCCGCACCCAGTCGTAGACCTCGCGCACCTTCTCGGCGAGAAGGTCGCCGGATTGGTCGAGCAACGCGCTGACCATGGTTTCGACGGCTTCCTGGGTGAGCGGCGGCAGGCCATCGCCGGTGTCAAGCTGGCGGTCCAGTTCGGCGGTGCGCTTGAGGCTCAGAATCTGCCGCAGGTTCATCCGCGCAATGAGGGCGCGCCAGACGCCGCGTTGGAGCTTCGCCAGCGCGCCGGCGGCATCATCGAACCGCAAGTCGCGGCCGCCGAGGCTCATGTCGATCGTGCTGCTGTCAAAGAACGCATCCAGCCGTTTCTGTGCGTCACGCACCAGCGCAAAGCCGGTTTCGATGTCTTGGCTGGATTGGTTCCAAATGCGCACCAGTTCGGTGATGGTGGTGCGGTGGGCAACTGCGGACTCGTTGTTCATTGTTCGATCTTTCTCTCAATCCCGGTGCCGCCGGGTCGGTGTCGGATGGTTCCGACGGGAAGAGCGTCGCACGCTCCGCCGTCTGTGTCAACAAACAATTTGCGGGGCGAGCGGTTTGGCCAATGTTTGCAGGGCTTGCATGCGTGCGAATTATTTTGCGCCCGTGGTGGTTTTCTTGGTCGGGGTGGGGACGTAAGCGGGTGGCGTTTCGTTTAGCCGAACGGGCGCGAACGGCGCGAGGTTGCCGGCCAGCACGTCGGCGAGCCGCTCGCCGGATTTCAACCGGTCCACCATTTCCGGCGACAGCCTGGGCCGTTGCAGTTCGGCCTCAAGATGCGGCAGCGCAAGCGCGATGCAGTCGGCGACGATCTCGGCCATGCTCCGCCGGTCCACCATCGCCACGAGTTTGAGGCGCTCGTGCAGTTCGGGCTCAATGCTACAACTGGTTTGGATTTTAGGCATGGACACAGCATGGGCCCTAATTTAGGAATTGTCAATTTTGCCCATTGACTGTTTGAACTGTTTGAATTAAACACTCACACCAATGAGACAAACGATTGCTACCACATTGGAGGCACGCGACATTCGGCGCGTGGCGAAGGTGGCGAAGCTGGATGCCACCACCGAGGCGGCCATTTTGCGGAAACTCATTCTCCGCGGGCTGCCTTATTTGGAGAAGGAAGTCCTCGGCGCCGGTTATCAGCCGGCCACAAAGAAGGAAGAGGTGGCGGCGTGAATTATTCGCAAGCGATCGCCCTTTTGCGCGTTCACCCCGACGCGCAGCGTTGTCTCGGCCCGGACAGCGGCGGGCGCTCAAACGGTTTCCAGCACCTGGCCGGTTTTGCCGATGGCGCTCTCAAGGCGTGGTATCACTGGGGCAGCCGGTCGTTTTCTTCGTGGGATGAGCTGGAGGGCTGGTTGTTGCGGAATGAGCCGCCCCAGAGCTGGAGGGATCAATGAGGGCGCCCCACGAACACCCCGCCGATCCGCTGCTGGTCGCGCGCATTTTCGCGGCGGCCCTCGGACGCCCAATTCGCTTTTCCGGTGCCGGCACAGCTCGTAACGATCCCGCGGCCGTATCGGTCGGCCGCAACAAGGAGGACTCGACCCAGCCCACCCCCGCCGCCCGGAAATTTTTGGAGGTTGCCCATGATGCCTGAGCCCATGAATTCGATGCTTCTCGTGTTAGCTGGCGCGCTCCTAGGCGCGACTGGCGCGAACTGCTGGGCCTGTTGGGCTCCTCAATGGCGTTGGCGCCGGACGTGGCGCGGGCTGGCGAGTCGTCAGGGCCGCGCTTTTACCGAGCAGGAGCCCAGCGCCGGCCATACCGCGCGCTTTTTGGCGCATTCCGCCGAGTTGCGGACGCAGGCCAGGGCAAGGGAGTTGGCGCGGTTGGCCAAGGTGAACCCATGAAATTGTGCCGCATACCAGAGCCAGCCATCAAGCTGGGAAGGCTCGCCGAGCTGTGGGGCTGCTCGGCGCGTTGGCTGCGGGCGCAGGTGGCTGCGGGCAATCTGCGCGCGGTCAAATTTGGCCGCGATTGGTGCGTCCCGATCGAGGCCGCGAATGCATTTTACGAGTCGAGGAGGGTGAGCCGATGAGTGAGGAGCTGACAACGCAGCGGCAGCCGGCGCTTTTCGATTTATCCGCCTGCGAGCGGCATCTTGTGGAGCTGGCTGGCCGGGATCAGGAGCGATTCACCGGCAGCACGACCGAGCGCGACGGCGCACTAGTGTCGGCGGTGCTGGATGCTGTCAACGCCGGCGTGCGTTATGACCAGATTGCCCGGCTGGCGCAGGTGAGCAAGCACACCATCCAAGGCATCGTCGAGCGTGCCGAGCGCAGCGGCAGAATAGCACCGTACAAAGAAAGGATGAGCCGGCAGCTTGGGCGAATCACCGAAGCCCTGGCTGGCCAGATGCTTGATGATGTCGAGGCCGGCAAGATTGCGCCGCGCGACAAAGGGTTGATGACGGCCGTGCTCGTCGACAAAAAGCTTTTGCTTGATGGCGAGGCCACCAGCCGCGTGGAGCACGTCGAGCGGGTGCGGCCGGAGGATGTCCTGGCTGGGATCAAGCGAATCTCAGCGGTTGAGATCGAGGCGGAAACGAAGGGGAACTGATTATGCATCAGACCGGAACTCGCGGAAACACCAACAAAAATGCCACTCGGCCCGGTGTGGTGCGGACTTTGGTGCGACTGGGGCGCCGCGACCTCGGGCTCGGCCAGGCTGGGCTGGCGGTCGTTCGGGCGCTGGTGATCGGCGGCGGCGAGGTGCTGGGCGCGGGCCGCGGTCGGGCGGAGGCGGCCGGCGAGGGGGAGGGGGGGGGGTCGCGTTTCAGCCGGGGGGGCGATGCGGCGATGGGTTTGGGTCGGCAGAATTTGGCCTAAAGGCACTTTATGGGTTCACATCAGACTTTGGGGGGTGGTGGCAGGGGGTCGGACCCCGCAAGCGCGGCTTCCGCCCAGCCGGGCAGCGCCGCCACCGCCCTCTTCCCTTTCTGCGAGCACGACCTTCCGGCGCGCTTGGGTGTGCCCCTTGAAAAAATCGCGGCCGAACGCCGCGGGCTGGTGCAGGGCGTGGACTGGTATCGCATCAACCGCACCTTCCGCTGGAGCGAGGCTGGCGTGGAAAAGCTCGCGGCCGCGCTGGGCAGCCCCGCCATTGCGTCGGACGTTAAAACCGCGCCCGGCGCACCCCTGCCCGAAAAAACCGCGCCCACGGGCGAGCCAGCCCCCGCCAAGCTCAAGGTGGTGAACGTGAACATTCCCAACAAGCGGCTCATTGTGTGCCGCGATGCCGCGGGGCAGAGCGTCACCGTGTTCATCAACCCGGCGTGGCGGGCCAAATTCCGGCACGGCATGGAGATTGAGGCCACGCGCGGCACGGGCGGACGGTGGCACACGCGCTGCCCAAGGTTTGTGGGGAAATTCTAAGCCAAGCCATGAAAGCCAAATACTACCAGGAACTCCTCAAGCGCGGCAAAACGTGCTACTGCGGCGAAAAGGCCGTGCGCTACTCGTGCGGCGTGTGGTCGTGCGCCGGGTGCCTTCAAAAAGACCGCGCCATCTACGGCACCTCCCGCATCCGCGGCTCGTGTGGTTATGAACAGGTCGTTGAGCCCTACCGCGTCGCGCTATGACACCCCCTTTCCCGTCGGGCCTGGACACCACCATGCCGTTGCCATCCCGTAGTATTGATGGGCCGGCGTCCGGGCAGCGGCCTGTCGCCGCACCGGCGGGAGAAACTTTCTAACCCCACCCCCATGCCCTCATTCAACAAAGCCATCCTCGCCGGCAACCTTACGCGCGATCCCGAGCTGAAAT
>JBEGRN010000067.1:0-7103 GCA_041180425.1 Verrucomicrobiota bacterium | reverse complement strand
AGCTGCAACGGCGGCGAGGCCTACCAGACGCCGCACATCGATGCCTTGGCGCAAGGCGGGGTGCGCTTCACGCGCTTCTACACGGCGGCGCTCTGCGGGCCTTCGCGCGCGCTCATCCTGACCGGGCGCTATGCCTTCCGCACCGGCGCGACCAACCAGGACGCGTGCGCCAACCTCGTGCGCACGGGGCCGAAGGCCGAGATGATGCTGCCGACGATGCTGAAGAAGGCTGGCTACGCCACGGCCATGATCGGCAAGTGGGGCCAGCTGACCGCTTCGGGGACATCCGCCGAGTGGGGGTTCGACTACAACTTGGCTTTCCGGGGCAGCGGGATCTACTGGAACAGCAATGTCGTCAAGGGCATGACCCCGGACGGGTCGGTCCGGGGCAACCCCGACACCTACGTGCTCAACGGCAAGACCCTGCAGCTGGGCGACAAGCAGTACATGCCGCACCTGCTGCACCGGCATGCCGTCGAGTTCCTCGAGGCGAACCAGCAACAGCCCTTCTTCCTGTATTATTCCCTGTCCTCGGTGCACGGCGAGATCCTGCCGACGCCCGATAGCGCGCCCGGCAAGGCCGGCGTGAAGGGCGAGGCCCGGGCCGCCGAACTCTATCGCGACAACATCGTCTACATGGACAAGCTGATCGGCCAGCTCCTCGCGGAGCTCGACCGCCTGAAGCTGCGCGACAACACCTTGATCATCTTCATGGGCGACAACGGGACGGCGAAGGCGCAGTCGGATCGGGCGACCATCGGCGGCAAGCGTTTGGCGGGCGAAAAGGGCTCGATGCTGGAAGGCGGCGGCCTGGTCCCGTTCATCGCGCACTGGCGGGGCGTGATCCCGGCGGGCAAGGTGAACGTGAACGTGGCCGATGCCAGCGACCTTTGGCCGACCTTCGCGGATGTCGCGGGCGTGCCGATCCCCGCGGACCGTGTGCTCGATGGCAAAAGCCTGATGCCCTATTTCAAGGGTGAGACCCAGCCGCAGCGTCCGTGGATCTTCAACCAACTCGGGCCGAACTGGTATGTCCGCGACGCCGGTTGGAAACTCAACCAAGCCGGTGAACTCTTCGACATGAAGGACGCGCCCTTCGCCGAGGCCTTGGTCCCGGCGGACAGCAAAGAGCCCGCGGCCGTGGCGGCTCGGACGCGTCTGGCGGCGGCTCTGGCGCAACTGAACCCTGCCGGGGGAATCCTCGACAAGGGCGATGGCTCCGGCCGCAGCGCCAACAAGGAGGAGAAGAAAAAGAAAAAAGCCACGAAGGCCGACGGCAAATAAGGGCGCGGGCGCAAGGGCAGGGTTGCCCTGCGGCCGTCGATTGGCATAACGTGAGCCATGCGCCCCCTGATCTGCTTTCTCTTGGCCTTGGCGTCCGTGAGCGCCTCCGAGCCGACGCCGGTGTCCGTCTATCTCTTAGGGGGTCAGTCCAACATGCAGGGCCTCGGGAAGGTCGCGGAGCTCCCCGCGGCGGACCTGGCCGTCATTCCCGGCGTCTTCTTTTGGAATGGGAAAACCTTCGAGCCCCTGCAGGTCGGTAAGACCAAGGTCTCGACGCGCGCCGCGGAGTTCGGACCGGAGGTCGGGTTCGTGCGCGGGCTCCGTGCGGCTGGCGTGCAGGGCGACGTCTACCTCGTGAAGCATCACCTCAGCGGCCAACCGCTCGACGCCGGCTGGAACAACGCCAAGTGGGAAGGCCCCGAGCCCGGTCCCAAACGCGCGACCTTCTTTCCCGGCAAGGACGCGGCCGATCCGAACGTCGGCCTGCATTACCTGGCCTGGCAGAAGCTGAACACGGCGGCCTTCGCGGCCTTGCGGGCGGACGGCAAGGAGCCGGTCGTCAAAGGCATCGCCTGGGTACAGGGTGAGGCCGACGCTAAGCACGAAGTCTCCGCCCAGCGTTATCCTGCGACCTTAGCCTTGCTCCGACAGCGTCTGATCGCGGACCTCAAGCTGAAGGCCGACGTGCCTTTCGCCTATGCGCAGGTGCTCCCGGCGGCCGGGGATGTTCCGCGCTTCGTTGCACGAGACCTCCTGCGTCGTCGCATGGCTGAGGCTGACGGGGCTTCGGGACATACGGACGCCGTCCCCGGCCTCCGCATGGTCAAGACCGACGGCTTCAGCGTCCTCGCGGACCACGTCCATTTCGATACCGCCGGCCAGCTCAAGCTGGGCGCGGCCCTCGGCGCAGCCTTGGCCAAGTAGGCCCAGCGGAAAGCAGGGCGGGGCGTTTGCCTTCTCCCGGATTCCTGCCTCCGTGCGTGGGCATGTCCCGCTTCGACGTCGTCCGCGCCCGCATCGCTCCCGCCCGGGAACGTCTGCTCGCCCATCCCCTGTATGCCCGCATGGATTCGTTGGCGGATGTGCAACGCTTCATGGCCTCGCACGCCTTCGCCGTCTGGGATTTCATGTCGCTGCTCAAGCGCCTCCAGCGCGAACTCACCTGCGTCGACGTCCCTTGGGTGCCCGTCGGCGATGCGGAGGTCCGTTTCCTGATCAACGAAATCGTCTGCGGGGAAGAGTCGGACGTCGACCCGCGCGGCGGGCGTATTTCGCATTTTGACCTCTACCTGCGCGCGATGGACGAAGCCGGGGCGGATAGTTCGGCTGTGCGCCGGGCCTTGGCCTCCGTGCGGGCGGGCGGCTCGACCCGCGAGGCGTTGCAAGCGGCGGGTGTGCCCTCGGCGGCTGCGGCCTTTTCAGGCGGGACGTTCGCCTTGGCGGCTGCGGGGAAAATCCATGAAGTCGCCGCAGCTTTCACCTTTGGTCGCGAAGACCTCATCCCCGACATGTTTCCGGAACTCGTCGGCCGCTTGAGCCGCCAGCACCCGGGGCGCTTGGATACCTTCCGTTACTACCTGGAGCGCCACATCGAAGTCGACGGTGGGCATCATGGCGCCATTTCGCTCCGCATGGTCGAGCTCCTCTGCGGGGACGATGATCGCAAGTGGGAAGAAGCCGCCCAGGCCGCCCAACAGGCCATCGAGGCCCGTCTGCAGCTCTGGGACGGCATCGTCGCCCAGCTAGACGCCGCGAAGTAGGCCGCTTAGCGGGCTTGGTAGCCCTGCCAGACCCATTCGAGCGCGGCGGGCAGGAGCTGGCCGCGGGCCGGTCCGAGGCCGTGGCCGGCGTTTTGACAGAAGACGTATTGGTAGTGGTAGCCCTTTTCCTTGAGCACCTTCGCCATCCGGTGGTTGGCCTCCACCCAGTCGTGCATGCCGTCGCGCATCACGTTGGGGTTATAGTTGTCGCGGTCGCCCACGGCCATGTAGAGGCGGATCGGTTTCACCGGGCTCTGCGGGATGAGCGTGTCATGGAAATCCCAAGCGCCGCCGGGCGTCTTCGGGTCGAATGGCCACTGCTGGTTCACGAACGTGCCCGACAGCGTGAGCACGCGGCGGAACCATTCGGGGTGGTACCAAGCCATGATGAGGGCGGCGGAGCCACCGGAGCTCGTGCCCATCGTCGCGCGGCCATCGGGGTCGGTGGTGAACTTCACGCCATAGTTCTTTTCGACCTGCGGGAGCACCTCGAGCTGGATGAATTCAGCGAACAGGCCCGACATCGTGTCGTACTCCTTGCCGCGTTCATGGCCTTGGGCGTCGCCGCCGCCGTTGGCGATCATGACCGTGATGACGGGCGGGATGCGCTTCTGCGCGATGAGGTTGTCGAGGATGCGGCAGAGCCCGAGGTCGGGCTTGCCCAAGCCAGGGCCGTCATGCGTCACGAGCAAGGGCGCGGCCGTTCCCGGTACGTATTGCGCGGGGATGTGCACCGTGATGGTGCGCTTGTAGTCGATGGTATGCGTCTCGACGATGAGGGTCTTCGGGTTCTTGGGGTCGGGCGTGCCGAACTCCTTGCGGGCGATGCCGGGGTTGAAGCGTTGGCAGTCCTTCGAATCCATCTGGAACTGCTGGACCTTGCCCTGCGGCACGCCGGCGATGGCCTTCGTTTCCGGGGCGGCGGCGTAGTCGGGCCCGACCACGTAGTTGCCGTCGGTGTTCACCGGCGGCGTCGCGCCCGGCTTGCCGTCGAGGCGGATGAACGTCGGCGCGCCCGGGGCGTCGAAGGCACGCGTCGGCGGCTGCGGGCGGGCGGGGGCCTTGGGCGCCGGGGCTGGGGCGGCCTTGGGGGCGTCGGCGGACAGGCCAGCGAGAGGCAAGGCGAGCAGGCCGAGGAGCAGGGAAGCGGGGCGGAACATGGCGGGGAGGGGTGGGGTACTTTGTCGTCCTCGGACGGTAGACTGCAACCCTAAGCGAGCGGTGAGGGCTTGCCTGCGCCAGGGTCGTGGGCAGATTGACGGGACCCTCAACCCCATGAAGCACACGCTCCGTTCCCTCCTGTTCGCCGCCGCTTTGGCCACCCCGATGTTCGCCGCCGACGCCCCTAACTACGCCATCCAGCCGGTCCTGCATCCCGGCACGGAGAAGCGCCATGAGTCCTTCAACGCCATCTCCAAGCAAGGCGAAGCGCAGCTCGTCTTCTTGGGCGACTCCATCACCCATGCCTGGGACGGCAAGGGCAAGGCCGTGTGGGACAAGACCTGGGCTCCGCTCAAGGCGGCCAATTTCGGCATCGGCGGCGACCGCACCGAGCACGTCCTCTGGCGCCTCGACCACGGCAACTTCGACGGCCTGAAGCCGAAGGCCATCGTGCTGATGATCGGCACGAACAACACCGGCCACCAAGGCCGCCCGCAGAAGGAGATCGATAACGCCGTCTACAAGTGCACCGCCGAACAGACCGCCGAAGGCATCAAGGCGATCCTCGCGAAGCTCCAGCAGAAATGCCCCAACGCCAAGATCCTGGTCCTCGGCATCTTCCCGCGCGGCGCCGACAAGAACGACAAGTTCCGCCAGCAGAACGAAGCCACCAACGCCATCATCAAGGGCTACGCCGACGACAAGAAGGTCTTCTTCCTCGATATCGGCGCCAAGTTCCTCGAGGCCGACGGCACGTTGCCGAAGGCCATCATGCCGGACCTCCTGCACCCCAACGAAAAGGGCTACCAGATCTGGTCCGACGCCATCGAGGCCAAGGTCAAGGAACTGCTCAAGTAAGCCCTTCGTCAGTCGAGCACCCGGGCCGCCCACGAGGCGGCCCGCTTGTTTTAAAGACCTACTGGGCGAGCTGAATCAGCGGACGGACTCGACTTCGATGACATCGCCCACCTTGCGCAGGACCAAGATGGTGGGTTCGCCTTTTTCCTTCTGGATGCTGAGCGCCTTGGGGACGCGCACGAAATTCGTGTGGTAGGTCGTGGCCCAACCACGGGCCCGCCGGCCGGGTTTCGCCTCGACCTCTTCCACGACCAAGGCCCGGCTCCGGGTCGGGTCCGTGGTGGCTAGCAGCAGGATGCGGTAGGGGCCGTCGACGCCGTCCGGAAGCGAGCTCGGCCGATGTTCGACCTCGAGCGTTTGCAGCGGCGACGAGCGTAGGTCCGCGGCGCCGCTCCGGAGGTCGCCCGCCAGGCGCGTGGCGCCATCGGTGAAGACGAAGCAACCGGACAAAAGGCAGGCCGCGACCAAGCCGGTGAACCGCGTGCAGAAGGTTGGGGACATGGGGAGCGTTGGTTGGCCTACTTGGTCGGAATCTCGTTCACCGTGTAGTAGGCCTTGGTGTGGAGCAATGGGTTGCCTTGAGCGGAGCGGACGCCGGCGAAGTCGAAGTCGTGGATGTGGCCGAGCTCGATCTTCTCGAGCGTCAGCCGCACGGAGAGCCCGTCGGCGGACGGCACGGCCTTGAGCACGCGCGGGGTGGTCTGGTCGACCTCCGGGCTACCGTAGCCTGCTTGGTAGATGTGCGTGTAGGTCGTCACCGCATAACTCGCGGGGTCGGCCGCGGTCTTCGGGTCGATCGGCAGCGTGAACGTCAGGAGGAAGCCGTCGGGCCGGATGTTGATCTCCTTCACTTCGAAGGGCGTCACGCCGCTCCAGTCGATGCGCTGGAGCGCGTAGGGGGCAGTGCCGCGGACCGGCCATTGCGCGTTGGTCGTGAAGCCTCCGGCGACGAGTTGGCCTTGAGGGGAGAACTCCACGTTCATGAGGCCAGTCGAGAGCCCTTCGCGGAAGGGGTAGCACGCGCCTTGCCAGACGCCGTTCACCTGTTCGGTCGTGGCGCGGAGGATGAGGCTGAGCGTGTAGTCGCCGAGGAAGAACTGGCCGGTGAACGGCCCGAACTTGCCGCCCGTTTGATCGAGGCGGAAGCCCGAGATCGACCGTCCCATCTTGATGTAAGGGAAACGGACTGCAGGTGGCACCAGTTCGGCCACGCGGGCGCGTTCGAGGTGCAGGCGCGAGTTGCTGTTCGGCTTCACGGGCTCCTTGAGGTCCTTCGTGTAGGCATACCAGTTGTAGCTGGCCGGATGGCCCAGGAAGCCGCCGGGCTTGAGGTGTTTGAGCGAGCAACAGCCGTTCCAAGGCCCTTGGCTTTCGATGACGAACATTTCGCCTTGGGCGTTGGCCGCGATGCCAGCCGGGCTGCGGAGGCCGCTGCAGACAGGGATCATGCGGCCATCGGGCGTCACCTTCACGGCCCAGCCGCGGAAGAGGTTATTGGAATTGTAGGAGCCGCTGAGGCCGAGCGCGACCCAGACGTTCCCTTGGGGGTCGGGCTTGGAAGCGAAGGCGAATTCATGGCCCTCGGCGTAACCCCAGTTGTTGGAGAGTGTCTCGTAGCGGTCGGCCACGCCGTCGCCGTCCACGTCGCGGATGCGTATCACTTCGCTGAAGGACGTCGCCAACATGGCGCCATCACGCCACGCCAAGGAGAAGATCTCGTCCTGGCCAGTGGCGAACAGGTGGTAGGTCGGCTTAGGCGGCGAAGCGAAGGCGCCTTCGATGAAGTAGATGTCCCCGCGGCGTGTGCCGACGGCGAGACGTCCGTCCGGGAGGATCTCCAGGCCACCTGGACGCAGGGGGACGGTCGAGGGAATGGGGATGTCGACGATGGGGTAGTATTTGGCCTCGGCGGCGGCCGTGCCCCACATGGCACCGAGGTCCTCGGCGAAAGCCAGCGGTGTGCCGACGAGGGCCGCGAGGGCGAGACAGAGGCGGCGCATTACCATTGGTATTCGAGGGTGAGGGTGGAGGTGCCGGTGG
>JBEGRN010000066.1:0-7251 GCA_041180425.1 Verrucomicrobiota bacterium | reverse complement strand
CTTACTTCCCCTTATTGTTGCCGCCGCGGTTGCCGAACTGGGCCATGCGCTGCTTCATCAATTCTTCGAGGGCATCGAGGACCTTGTCGGCCGACTCGTCGGTGATGTCAGGGTCGGCGGCGACCATTGCTGCCTTCTGGGCCTTACGGACTTCCTTATTGGCCGCGGCGATATCGGCTTCGATGTTCTTCTTTTCCGCGTCATCGGCGCCTTCGAGTTCCTTGCGGATCTCACGGACCTTGTTGCGGGCGGCGTTCACGCCTTCGTCGCGGAAGGTCTTCATCAAGGCCGCACGGCACTTGGTGAGCTGCTCCGGGCTGACGCCAGGAATCTCTTCGGGCAGGAAACCATTGCTCTTACCGCTGGTGCGACCACCCGTGGTCTTGCGCTGGCCATCGGCGGCCGGAGCGGCGGCCTGCGGGTCGGCCGAGGCGTTGCCGCCAGCCACGCGCGGAGCGCCCTTCGCTGCCGGCGCAGGCGCAGCCGAGGACTGCTTGGCGTCCATGATGAAATAGGTGGCGGCGGAACCAAGGGCAGCGGCGAGGAGCAGGGGCAGGATGTTCTTCATGGGGGTGGTTGCTTCATAAAACCCCATGCGAGGGGAAAGGTTGTGGGAAAACACGTGGTCGGGCCATTGACTCCCCTCAGGGACCGGAACAGCCTACTTCCCCTCAAGAAACCCACGGAATACCCCTTCCGTCGGCTGCCGGCCCGCCTCCCCCTATGCTCCGCCCCCTGCTCGCCCTTCTCTGCTGCCTCAGCGGCCTAGCCCAGACGACGCCTCCGGCCAACCCCCTTTGGCTGGATTACCCGGGCGGCGAAGGCCCCGGCAAGGGCAAGCGCATCGTGCTCATCGCCGCCGACCAGGAATACCGGAGCGAGCAGTCGATGCCGATGCTCGCAAAGATCCTCAGCACACACCACGGATTCACTTGCACGGTCCTTTTCGCCGTGGACGAAAACGGCCTGGTCGACCCGCGGATGCCCGTCTACCCCGAAAAAGGCAAAGAGAAGGAATTCAAGTCGCACCATATCCCCGGACTGGAGCAGTTGGCCCAAGCCGATCAGGTCATCTTCTTCTGCCGCCTCCTCACGCTCCCGGTGGCGGAACGCGAGCAGATCGTGCGCTACATCGACTCCGGCAAGCCCTTCATCGCGTTGCGCACGGCCAACCATGGCTTCCATGCGCCGCTGCCCTACAAGATCGACGGCAAGCAGGTGAACTGGGGCGAGGATGTGCTCGGCGGGAGCTTCCGCGGACACCACGGGCGTTACCACGCCGACTCGACGCGGGGCCTCATCGTCGAAGCGCTCAAGGACCACCCCATCCTCACCGGCGTGACCGACATCTGGGGCAACTCCGACGTGTACCGCACCTACAAGGAAGGCGGCAGCCTCCCCGCCGGTTGCACCGCGCTCGTCTGGGGTCAGCCCCTGCTGGGACGTAAGCCCGACGACGCTCCCAACCCCAAGCTCGAGCCCTTGCCGGTGGCGTGGTTCAAGACCTGGCGCACGAGCAAGGGCAAAGAAGCTCGCGTCTTCCAATCGACCATGGGCAGCGGGGATGACTTCCGGAACCCTGGGCTGCGCCGTCTAGTCATCAACGCCGCCTACTGGGGCATGGGCCTAGAGTCGGCCATCAGCCCTCAGAGTTCGGTCGACCTTGTCGGCACCTATGAGCCCCTGGCGACCGGCTTCGACTACGCGAAGATCGGCGTGAAACCCAAGCCCGTGGCGGATTACCGCTAAGGCCTTACTTGCTGGTCGCGGCGACCTTGGCGGCCGGCGGCGCAAACTCAGGATACAGCGCCCACGCGTAGGTGAGGTAGCCGACGCCGACCGCACCGGTGACGAGCCCGATCAGCCAGAAGGACTTCTTCTTCATCAAGGCGGCGATGGCCGAAAGCATGATGGCGATCTGCAGGAACATGACAGCCATGCCGAAATTACCGCCACGGGCTTGGTTATAGCTGGCCTTGGCATCCAGGGTTTCGGCCTCGAGCTTGATGGCGGCCTTCTCCTCGTCGTAGCGCTTGATCTCCTTCTCGATCTTGGCCACCGAGGCCAGCGCGACGGCCTTGGCCTCGGGGTTGGCGGCGCCGGCGGCGACGACGGTGATGATCTCGCGCTCGGTCTCGCGGGCGGTCTGCTTCAGGCTCTTCGACTGGAAATAGGACCACTTGTTCGAAGCCGAGACCGTCGCCAACTGCGTCTGGGTCGAGAAGCTCCCGCCCTTGAGGGTCGAGAAGGCCGCAGCGACGGCGAGCAAGGTGGTGGAAAGCGCCACCCACTTGGTCCAGGCGTCGGGTGCAGGGGCGGCAGGCGTGGCTTCAGGCTTCTTGGCTTCGGACATAGTCACGCCATCGAAGCCAAGGAAGGCCTCCTCTCAACCCGAAACTGAGTCCTACTGGCCGGCCGGCAAAGCGTGGATGGTGTTGACGACGCGGCCCGTGAGGCCCGTGCCATCGGCGCTGCGCAGGTTGTACTTGAGCGACATCTGCATGCAGGGCGCGAGTTCAGCGACGTGCAGGATCGCAGTGCGTCGATCGGCGGAGAGTTCGACGCGAGCAACCTTCAGGAGGTCATGGTTCGCCTGCGCCATCTGCTCCTTGCTGTACTCGGGTTTGCCGTCCTTGCCCAATTCCACCGCGCCGATGGACTTCTGCCTAGTCGAGACGTCGGGCGAACCATAGGCGGCCGACCAGAGGTAGTTCCACATTTCGAGGTTCCAGCTGCCGAGGTCCTGGGCGACGGCTACATCCAAGGGCTCGCCAAAGGTCAGTTCCACCCTGCCCTGCGCGACCTTGAGGTCGATCGGGGTGTGCACCTTCTCGCCGGTGTAGCGCACGCGCTGCAGACAACCATTGCGGACAGCCGTGGTCTGCCAACCGCGGAGGCCGACCACATAGAGCTGGCCGTCCTTCGGGTTGAAGCGCGCCCGCATGGCGCCGCTGTCGAAGTTCACGTTGAACCGCGTCAGGCCGCCCTGCATCTGCGGCTGCCCCCGGAAGGAGACCTCCTGCGGCAGGACGCCGTAGAGCGAACAGGTGCCGTAGCTCAGGTGCAGCAGACGGCCCTTCCACGGGCCCCATTGCTCGGAAGTGACCCACACCTGGCCGCCGCTGGAGTTATCGACGTCCTTGGGCATCCAGCACAGCGGACGGTCGTAATCAGTCGGCTCGGTGGCGCGATGCGCCAACGGCGGCACGCCATAGAAGCCGCCTTGCTTGATCCAGTTCAAGCGACAGACTGGCGTCCAAGTGCCTTCGTTGTCCCCGCTGGTCAACTGGCCGGTCGGGCTGAGGCCCAAGCCGTTCGGTGCGCGGAAACCGGTGGCGACCACCGAGAGGCTCTGCCCAGACGCATCCACCTTGAAAAGCGAGCCGTGGTGGTCGCAGAGGTCGTCGAATCCGCGGCCGCCTTTCTTTACGGGACCAGCCTTGGCGAAGTAGAGGTTCCCCGCGGCGTCCGCCTGCAGGTCGAAGACGAACTCATGGAAGTTCTTGGTGACCTGGACGTCGGAGTTGAAGACGGCATAGGTCTGGGCGCTGCCTTGACCGGAGGCGCCGGGCAGGAGTTTCCAGAGGCCATCACGGCAGGTCACATGGACCACGCCCTGCACGACCTTGAGCCCGAGCGGATGATACAACCCCGTCGCGAAGCGCTCCCACGTCACCTGCTCGAGCTTGGCGTCCAAGCCCGAGCCGATCCAGACGTCGCCATGGAAGGTGCAGATGGCCACGCGGCCGTCGTCGAAGAAATCGACCCCGCTCACATACATCGGCGCCTTCCAAGCGTTATCCTCAGGCAGCTTGATGCGGTCCGTGACATAAGGCTCGCCGGCCTTCGTCGAGAGCTCGCCTTTGACGACGACCTTCTTCGTGGAGAAATCCGCGTACGACTTGGCTCCAGTCTCCTCCGGCCAGCCCGTCGGACGGGCGGCGCCCACCGGGGCGTAAGCGATTTCGACCTGCTGCTTGCCGGCGGGAATGCGATAGACCTCCCAACCGTCGATGACTTCGCGTCGGCCGGGTCCACGCACGCCGATGCGGTCGGCGTCCTTGGCGCGACCGAGGAGGACCGTCACGCCCGTGGCCGTCTCCGTCGCCAATGCGCGCACGATGACCTGCGCTTCGTTCGAATCAACGACCCGGGGCGCCTCGCTGACGCGATCGGCCGAGCCGGGCACGGCGAAGGTGAGGACGCCATCGCCCTTCGGCTGAAAACTCGCGAGGCGGTAATGGCCGGCCCCTAAGTGGCCATAGCCTTTGCGAACAGACAGCTTGGCCGCGTTCTCACCAACCATGAGCCCGGCGAGGTCGTCGTCGGTCGAGAAATACACGCTGCCTAACGCCGACGGGTATTCGCCGCGCGACATCAGGTTCATCTCGGTGACGAACTTGCCTGACCAACCGCCGACCACGCGGGCCAGCTCCGTGTCGTAAGCGAGGGCATGCTTGCCATCCTCACCCAAGCGCAAGGCCAACCCCTTGAGGGCGGTATGGTCCGCGGTGCCGTCTGCCTTACGGTCAACGCCGATGGTACCGAAGACCCAACGGCCTGTGGCCTCCGCTGGCTCCTTGGCGGCGGACTTCGCCGGCGCCTTCTTGGCGGCTTGGGCAAAGGCCAACGGGGCGGCGAGGAGCAGGCAAAGGCAAAGACGCAGGACGGAGCGCATGGGGAATGCGCCGAGCAAAGCCCTCCACCCTGCCGTGGCAATACCCGAGGCTTACTTCTTGCGCTTCTCGAGGTCGTCCACGCCCGGCAGGATGTACTTCCCTTCCTTACCCAGCGGCTTGACGCGGCGCTCGTTCTCCTGGCGGTTCTTGGTCGCCAGCGCCTGCGCCTTTTCGGACGTGTCGACCGCGCCGTCGTTCGACGAGCCATCGCCGTCCTTCTTCGCCTCGCCTTCATTCTTGCCGTTGCCTTTAGTCGGCGCGCCCACCACGGGCTTGGCCGGCTTATTGCGATCTTCCCACCAATCGTAAGCGTCCTTCTCCGCTTGCGCGACCTGCTCGGGCTTGAGTTCGGTCTTCAGCCGCGCCTGCAGCTTGCCGACCTCATACGGCACCAACCCGGTCATCCGCTGGATCAGGCAGTAGAAATAAGCCTTGGGCTTGTCGACCGCCCCGAGTTCGCCCGACGCATGGAGCAAGGCCAGGCGACCCGCGTAACCGGTTTCGACCCGCGCGCGTTCGTGCAGGCGTTGCAGCCACTCGTGCGCCTCGGGGACGTCGCGGTCCTCGGGCTTGCCGTCCAGACGGGCTCGGATGAGGTCGGACATCGCCACGTAATACCCCTGACGGGCGGACTTGCGGAACCAACCGAGCGCATCCTCGAAGTGCAGGTGGATCCCGCTCTTGGCGTACATCTGCATGTAGTACGACCCGACGCGCTCCTGCGCCTCCCGGTCGCCGGACATGGCTTCATGATAACCGGGGATCGGCGCGGGCGAAGGACCCGGATCGCCCGCCGCCACGGCCACCCAAGGGAGCACGCCTAACACAAGCATCAGTCGGAACATGCCGTCACTAAACAGGTCCGCCGCGGGCGGGGCAAGTCCGTTAGGACACCCCTTCCGCGGCGGGAGTTATAAAAGCACTCTAGTGTTTAGAGGCTCTTCAGGTAGGCGACGAGGTCGGCCACGCCTTGGTCGGTCAAGCCGAGCATGGCGGGCGTGTACATCAGCGACTTCTCCAGCTTCTCGACGGACTTGATGCGGTCCGCCGGGACGGTCTGGATGGCGCCGCCGACGCACTTGATCATCGTGGGGTCGCCCTGGGTGAGGACCATGCCGGTGATGACGAGCCCATCCTTGGTCACGAGGCGCGAGCCTTCATAGCCGTGGGAGATCGACGCCGAGGGCTGCGCGATGGCCTGGATGATCGTCTCGGCCGACTGCTGACGGCCGAAGGTCGTGAGGTTGGGGCCATACTCGATGCCCTGTTCGCCGATGCGGTGGCAGGTGTAGCAGACCGCGATGGCGGCCGCGCCGCGCTTGGCGTCGCCCTTGAGCTGGGCGATGGCCTCGACGGACGACAACGGCTTGGCGCCGGCCGGCTCCGCCGGGAAGTCGCTGGCGGTCAACTTGACCTGGTTGGCGTCATAGAGGCCGCGGGCCTTGAGGACCTTGTCGACCTCGAAGCCCTTCCAATCGTTGCCCTTGCGGTTGTTCAACCACCAGGAAGCGATGTCCTTGAGGTCCTTGCGCTGCGAGAGTTCGACCATCGCCCCGACAGCCTCCGGGCTATTGGTGAAGGCCAACGCGGTGACCATCTGCTTGGTCTGGGCTTCGTTGAGCTTACCCGAAGCCAAGCGTGCGCGGATGCCCGCGACGCCCGCAGGGACGTGCAGGCGCCAGGTCAGGCCAGCGAACGCGTCGCTCCAAGCGGCCGGCTCTCCGCCTATGGTCTTGCTGAGGATGGCGTAGAGTTCGGCCTCGCGGCCGGTCGCGCCGAGGCCGACGGCTTCGAGGTAGGCGCGGTCCTTGCCGTCGAAACGTTGGGCCACTTCGGCCAAGGCGGCGAGGGCGGCGGGGCCCTTGAACTCACGCAGGGCCAAGGCGACCTCGCGGCGGACCGCCGGGGAAGCGTCCTTGGCGTGGGCGATGGCGAGGTTCAGCACATCGCGGTTAGCGGCGCGGAGCGCGCGGAAGGCGACGAGACGACGCTGGTCATCGGACGAACGCAGTTCGGCGGACACGAGGGCTGCGCCCTTGTCGCCCAGTTGGGCCAGCAACCAGACGGCACGGGAAGCCACGTAAGGGTTCGCGTCCTGCAGTAAAGCGGAGACCGCAGGGATGGCGGCTTCGCCTTGGGCCTTCAGGCGGGCGAAACCGGCGCCACGGATATTATTGGCTGGGCTCCGCAGGGCGAGGATCTGGCCCTCGGTGGTGTTGAGGTCGATCTTCGGGACGACCGACTTGAAGCCCTTCGGGGCGAGACGGTAGATCGTACCCGTGTAGCGGTTGTCGCGCGTGCCGTGACCGCCCACGCCCGGATCGAACCAATCGGCGAAATAGATGGCGCCATCCGGACCAACGGTGACGTCGGACGGACGGAACATCGTCTTGAGCACACCGGTGGCGCGGCCACCGAGGAAGTCCGAGCCGGCCCATTCCTTCTCCTTGTTGGAGGTGATGAAGTCAAAGCGCTCGAGCTTCATGCCGGCGCCGTCAGGCTTCGGGAAGTAACCGAAGACGACGTTCTTGCCGGCTTCGCAGGCCAGGAGCAGGCCGTTCCACTTGTCGCC
>JBEGRN010000065.1:0-7318 GCA_041180425.1 Verrucomicrobiota bacterium | reverse complement strand
GTCTTGATGGAGCGGAGTTCCATCTGGACGTAGGAGGCGTTGTTCGGGGGGGTGCGGACGAGGCACTCGAGAACGATGCAGAGCTCACCGTTGTAGCTCATGATGTTCTTCTTCTTGATGCGGTTGACGGGAAGGGAAGCCATGGGAGTAAAGGCGAAGACAAGCCGTCCCGCTCGCCACGGTCAAGCCGGACTTGCCCGCGGGAGGGGGAGGAAGGGTCGTTTTGAGGGATTATTCGCCCCGGCCGACCTTTTCGGTCACGGCGGGGGTGCCGTCGGCACGGCGATAGTTGACCTTGAGGGCGTCCAAGCGCTTGAGATGGGCTTCCAGGCGGGGCTGGAATTCGGCCCAAGAGCGGTCCTTGTTCTCGGACCAAGCCACTTCGGCCAAGGCGCAGGCCCGCGGGAAGGCCATGTATTCCTGCTTGGCGGGATTGAAGATGTATTCGGACCAGAGCTGGGCCTGGCAGCCGAGGACGAGCTTGCGCTGGGCTTCGGTGAACTTCGGCGGGATGGGCTCGAAACCGTAGACCTTCTCGACGGAGAGGTTGCCGCCGATGGTGTCGAAGGCCGGGTTCTCCGGGTGCTTGCCCTGGCCGTAGTCGAAGTAGGTGTGGGAGGTCGGGGACATCACGATGTTGTTGCCGTGGTCGGCGGCCAGCTGCGCCCACTTCCAGTCGCGCCACACCATCATCGTCGCGGTCTTCGAGAGGCCACCTTCTTGGATCTCGTCCCAACCGATGAGGCGCTTGCCGCGCTTGTTGAGGAGCTTCTCGACGCGGGCCACGAAGTAGGACTGCAGCTCATGGGCGTCCTTGAGCTTCTCCTTGGCCATGACTTCCTTGGCGAAGGGCGACTTGTTCCACTGGTCCTTGGGCGATTCGTCGCCGCCGATGTGGAAGTAGACGTTCGGGAAGATCGGGCAGAGTTCCGCAAAGACGTCGTCGATGAACGCGAAGGTTTCTTCCTTCGGCGCGAAGGTGTAGTATTTCACGCCCCAGCTAGTCGCGACCTTCGGGCTGTAGCCCGGGATGTCGGTATTGCCGAGGTTCGGGTAGGCGGCGATGGCTGCGGCGGCGTGGCCAGGCATCTCGATCTCCGGGATGACATTGATGTGGAGCTTCGTGGCGTAGGCGACGACTTCCTTGAGGTCTTCCTGCGTGTAGAAGCCGGCGTAGGGCTTGCCGTCGGACTTCTTGCGGTCGCCCATGACCGGCGAGGCGTCGCGCTTGGAGCCGACTTCCGTCAGCTTGGGGTACTTCTTGATCTCGACGCGCCAGCCTTGGTCTTCGGTGAGGTGCCAATGCAGGGTGTTCAGCTTGTGCATCGCCATCAGGTCGAGCATGCGGAGGATCTGGGCCTTGCCCATGATGTGGCGGCCGTCGTCGATCATCAGGCCGCGCCAAGCGAAGCGGGGCTTGTCGAGGACATCGCCGGGCGGGACGTACGTGCCGCCATCGTTGCCGGTGTAGGCGAGCTGCTGCAGGGAGACGATGCCGTAGAAGGCGCCCGCGTCGGTGCGCGCGTGGATGCGCACGGGCTGCCCCGGGTGGGCTTCGATGACGTAGCCTTCGTCGCCGACCTCAAAGCCGCGGACGGGTCCGGTCGCCTTCACGAGCTGCACGGTCGCGGAGCCGCCGGTGCCCAGTTGGGTACGGAGGCGCTCGGCGGTGGCCGCGAAGGCTGGGTCGGCCTCGACCTTGGCGCCGCGGATGTTCGTCGCGGGGGCGTCCATGATGGGGGCCACTTGGACCGGCTTGGGCAAAATGGGGCCAGCCCAGCCAGCGGCGGCCAGGAGGAGGGAGGCGAGGAGGGGGAGTCGCATGGGGATACGTAGTTATCCCCGTGGACCTCCCCGATGTCGAGCGACCTAATCGCCCAGTATCACTCTATACCCGTAGCCTTATTCCAGCGTGAAGAGCGTGCCGCCGATGCTGTTGATGGTCAGCGTCGGGGTCGCGCCAGTGGCCGCGGCTTGGGCGGTCGCGGCGTCGGCTCCCTCGATGGTCGAGCCGGCGCTGGCCGCCACGGTGCGAGCCACCAGAAGGTCACGGAAGGCGCTGTAGAAGCGTTGCAGTTCGGCCTTGGACTTGACGGTCATCTCCACCGTCTTGGCGTGGGTGGTCGTCGGGTAGCTTTTGACCACGAGCCCGGCGGTGGTCGATTGGGTCAGGTTGTTGACCTGCGATTCGATGGCGGCGAGCGGGCCGGGGATCGGGAGCTTGCTGGCGGCGGAAGGGTCGAGGCCGCGGTTCTGCGAATTGGCCGTGCTGGCGCGGTTGGCGCGGTCGGCGACGTCCGCCGTGCCGGGCGGGCGCGCGTAGTAGAGGCGGAGCTGCTGGTTGGAGTTCTGCATGTCCACCACGACTTCGCTCACGATGTAGGCGCCGGTCGTGTATTCCTGGAAGGACACCGAGACGACATGGTCGGCGCGGCCATAGAAGCTCATGTCCGTGCCTTTGACCTCGATGCCGAAGAAGCCTTGGTTGGGGAAGGCTTTCTTGCGCATGGTCATGGCCTCGGCCGTCGGGGCGAGGCAGAGCACGGCGGCGAGGGCGAGGGCAGAGCAGGGGAGTCTCATGGTGTTCATTCTTTACCCCGCCGATTGCGCTGGCAAGATTTCATCCAATGCTGAGCTGCCAAAACCTCACCGTCCAGGCGGGCACGGATGGCCCCGTGATCCTCGACGGTGCTAACGCCCGCTTTCTGCCGCGCGGCCTCAACGCCGTCATCGGGCCTTCGGGCTGCGGCAAGACGACCTTGATGAAGGCCATCTTGGGCATCTTGCCGTCGACCGGCGAAGCCAGCCTCGCCGGCCAGCCGATCACCTGCACCGAAGACTTGGTGGGGAAGGTCGGGTTCGCCCCGCAGTTCACCGCCGCGCAAGCCCAGCTCACCGTGAAGGAGTCGCTCGACTACGCGTTGCGCCTGGCCGTCCCGGACGCCGCCGAGCGCCAGCGTCGGTTGGAGTCCGTCCTCGGCGTGACCGGCCTTTCGCCGCACCGTGAGAAGCGCGTCTCGTCCTTGTCGGGCGGACAGCTGCGTCGTCTATCGCTCGGCATCGAGCTGACCTTGGACCCGCCTTGCATGATCTGCGATGAGGTGACCTCGGGCCTCGACCCGCAGTCGGAGGACCAGATCCTCGCGCTGCTGCGTCAGCTCGTGGTCTCGGGCGGCAAGAGCTTCGTCTGCATCATCCACAACCTCGGCAAGCTGAACCAGTTCGATTGGGTCACGGTCGTCTATCAAGGCGACGTCGTCTTCCAGGGCTCGCCCGCCACGTTGCTCGGCTACTTCGGCATCCCCGATGGCCTGCGTCTGTACGAGGTGCTGAACGCGCAGGACTTGGCCTACTGGCGGGACCGCTGGGCCATCCATCAAGCGGAACACCCAGGCGAGTTCGAGGCCGCGGCGGCGGCGGTTCCCAGCGAGGTCGCTCCGGTGGAGAGCTTGCCCGAACCCGAAGTCCCGGGCGGCGTTTCGCAGTTCTTCACCTTACTGGCCCGGCGCTTCCGCCTGTTCTTCCGCGACACCGGTTACCTCGGCCTGACCTTGGCGATCACCTTCGGCTTCCCGTTGCTGGTCATCATCTTCAACCTCAGCGGCGACTGGAACATCCTCAAGGAGCCGCTCGACGGCAACGTGGCTTCGATCAAGGAAGTGCAGACCGCTTTGCGCGTGCAGATTTCCAACGCGCAGGTCGCCTCCATGGCGGCGGGGTTGGTCATGTTCCAGGTCATCCTGCTCACGCTCATGGGCGCGAACAACGGCGGCCGTGAGATCTCCGCCGAACGCATCCTCTATGAGAAGGAGCGCATGACGGGGCTGCGGCCGTGGTCCTACGCCTTCTCGAAGATCTTCTTCGTGTCGTGCATCGCCGTCTTCCAAGGCGCGTGGATGTGCTTCTTCGTGAAGATGATCTGCCGGTTCCCTGGTCCGTGGGACTCCCAGCTCGCCATCTTGGCCGCCAGCTGCGTGTCCATGTCGGTCGTCTGCCTCGGCTTCTCGGCCTTGCTGACCTCGCCGGAGAAGTCGTCGTTGCTCTCCATCTACTTGGTCGGCTTCCAGTTGCCGCTCTCCGGGGTGGTCTTGGCCCTTCCCCCGGCCCTCACCTGGGTCTGCCGGCCCTTCATCAATTCCTACTGGGGCTGGTCCGGCTACATGACCTCCATGAAGGAATCCGGCATCTGGACGGCCTATGAGCGGAGCCTGCCCGACCTGAACTCGCTCGTGGCCTCCAATGAAATCGCCCTGTTTGTGCTGCTCATCCAGGGCTTAGTCGGCGTCTGCCTCGTCGTCGTGGGTTGCCAGCAAAAGCGCTGGAACTAATCCCCGGCCTCCTCTACGATTCTTATTAGCCCAGCGCCCCTCGGCCTCCCCCATGTCCAAAGTTAACCCCCTTTTCTTCGCCCTCGGGATCCCCGTGCTGGTGATCGTCATCCTGATGGCCATCGTCATCCCGCGCTTCGCCGGCGGCGGCAAGTTCACTGACCTCTCGCCGTTCCCGGTCGACGACTACCGCAAGGATTGGGCGACGCTCCAGGGCAACGCCTACCGCTTCGACTGCCAGATCGAGAAGCAGCTCGCCTATGAGGAAGGCAAAGGCCGCGTCCTCGCCGTGAAGCCGACCGACGTCGCCCGCGGCACGGGCCGCGTCCCCGTCTTCGTCCCGCTCGCCGCCGGTGAGACCTTCGAGGTCGGCCAGCGCTTCAAGTGCAAGGTCCGCGTCGTCCGCGACCTCCTCGTCGTCGAAGACCTCGAACGTTTCTGAACCCCGCCATGCGTACACTGCTCAGCTCTTTCCTCGGCTCCGTCGCTTTCGCGGCGCTGGCCTTCGCGCAGGCCCCGCAGCCCGGCGCCACGGTCTCCGGCGGCGGGGGCGGCGATTACCGCAGTTCCACCGGCGAAGCCATGGGCGACCGCCTCTTCGACGTGAACAGCGACTCCGTCGACATGGAGAACGGTTCCATGCAGTGGAAGGGCAAGACCTTCAACCTGGGCAACTCGCGCGCCATGCGCATGCGCTTCGAGCGTTACCTCGCCTCGCCGGCCGCTGGCGGCGACATGACCAAGTACATCGCGACCCTGACGCAGATCGAGAAGATCCTCGGGCCCAACGCGGTCAACCAGAACAACATCTACGCCAGCCAGCAGGCGGCCTTCGATCTGCTCTTCGTCGCGGCCGAGCACGAGGTCGACGGCAACAACTGCCTCACGATCGCCACGCAGGTGAAGAAGATCTGGGCCATGCGCGCCGAGTTCCGGGACCTGAACATCACCAAGAATCAGCTCGAGGCCCTGCGCAAGACGCAGGAAGGCATCGTGGTCAACCGTGCCGAGCGCATGGAGGAGGCCAATGATTCCAAGGCCAATTCCCCGACTACCGCCAACGGCGGCAAGACCGGCCTGACCAAGACCTCCCAAGGGCAAACGGAACTGGGCTACCGCGTGAAGGACGAACAGCGCACGCAGGCCGAGATCCTCGCCAAGAACGCCGAGATGACGGCCCTCGGCCTCAAGGCGCAGGTGGAGTTCCAGTCCCAGATGGTCGGCTTCCTCCTGGCTCGCCGCTACCGCCATTGCCTCATCACCAGCGCCTTCTACCGCGTCCTCTTCAAGGGCGGGAACCAGAACATCAAGGTCGGCGCCAAGGAAGTGAAGGAGTTCTTCCCGGTGTCGGACTTCGTGCCGACCCTTGAGTCCGTCGACACCTTGGCCCGCGAGGCCATGAACGACGTCACCACGGGCATGCGCACCGTCGATGACCTCTACAAGCAGGGCGAACTCTATGGCGCCTTCGAGCGCCTGCAGGAGACCTACTTCCTCGGTGAGTTCGAGCCCGCCGTGATGATGTACGACCAGGCCAAGAAGCGCGAGATGCTCGACCTCTGGCGCGACCTCCGCGAACTGCAGCGTCTTGGCGACGAGCGCGACCTCGCCAACGTCGAAGGCTACGTGAACAAGGTCCGCGGCCGCGCCCGCGACTTCCCCGGCGCCGCCATCCTCTCCCGCGTGAACAACGCCATCAACGCCTCGAACATGGCGGTGCTCTCCGCCAAGCAGGCGGCCCTCAGCGGCGACACGGCCAAGGCCGAGGCCTCGTTGGAGCGCGCGACCAAGATCTGGCCGCAGAACCCGGCGGTGAAGCAGTTCGCCGACCAGGTCGTGAGCCGTCAGGACAAGCTTTCCCAGATGGTGCCGGAGTTTGACCGCATGATCGCGGAGGCCCGCTGGCGCGAGGTCTTCAACAAGAAGCTGGAATTCGCCCTGGCGCTGGCCCAGGACAAGGCCCGTTCCGATAAGCTCCGCGAAGTCATCAACCGCGTCGGCGAACTCGACGCCAACATCCAGAAGGCCTCGGTGCTGGCTTCGCAGAACAATCCCTACCTCGCGTGGGACGTGATCGTGGAGATCTCCCGCAAGGAAGGCGACGACCTCGTGCTCGCCAAGACGCGTTCCGACATCGCCCCTTTGGTCGCCGACTACGCGCGCCTGATCGGCCAAGCCGAAAAGCTGGAGCGCGAGGGCGGGGAAGCCGCCGCTTTGACCGCTTGGATGGCCGCCCAAGACCTCAATCCCGCTTCGCCGGCCTGTGGGGCCGCGGTGAAGCGCCTCGCCGCTTTGGTCGCCAAGTCGGGGGCTGCGAAGGCCGCCACCACCACGCCGGTACCGGCGGCGGGCGACGACGTGCCGGTGCCCGCAGGCAAGTAAGCGGTTACCAGGTGCTGACGGGGTCGTCCTCGAGCGGGTCCACGACGGTGACCCGGAGGTCGCCCTTGTGCTGGCGCACCGCGTTCATCACCTCGTCGACGAGGACGGTGCGGTTGCACTCCTTGCTGAGGTGGCCGAGGAAGAGCTCGCTGGTCTGCCATTCGCGGAGCCCGAGGAGCAAGTCGCGCGCGGCATGGTTGGACAGGTGTCCATGGTTGCCGCGGATGCGTTGCTTGAGGTGCAACGGACGCTTGGAGAGGTCGAGCATCTCGTCGTCGTAGTTCGCTTCGAGCACGAGGATATCGGCCAGCGCACAGTGGTGGCGGACGACGTCGGTGGCATGCCCGAGGTCCGTCAGCCAAGTGACGCGCCGCGCGCTGCGGCCGTCTTCGGCCGGGCAGTCGACCGCATAGCCGACGGGGTCGGCCGCGTCGTGCGGGATCGGGATCGACGTGATCTGCAGGCCGCCGAACTCGAAGGTCGTGCCGGTCTCGAAGAGTTGCCAGTCTGGCTTCACCTTGAGGGAGCCTTGGATGCGGCGGGCCGTCTCGCGGTTGGCAAAGACCTTTAACGCGGGGTTTTGGCGGAGCAGGGCGGCGAGGCCGATG
>JBEGRN010000064.1:0-7361 GCA_041180425.1 Verrucomicrobiota bacterium | reverse complement strand
TGGCCGGCCTGCAGGTCGCGGAAGGCCAGGCGCTTCGCCGTGATGCGCGCCTGCCAAGCCTTGAGGCCGCCGCGCGCGTTGAGCTGCAATTGTCCGAGCGCCAGCATCTCGCGGGCCTGGATCAGGCCGAGGCCTTCTTGGGACCAATCGTTGCCGAGGACCGCGTGTCCATGGAGGCGGGCCCCGCCATCGGCTTCACCGCGGGCTTCCAGGTTCACGGAGGCGCCGCCGGAGCGTTCGGCGACGAGCAGCGCTTCCTCGATGTGGCGCAACGCTTGCGCGACGCGTTCGGCGGTGCTGGCCGACGGGTTCGGAGCGCCGCTGCTCGGCTCGGGTCGCAAGAGCGCGGAAGGCAGTTCGCCATGGAACGCCGCGACGAACTTGCCGGAGCGGGCGAGGAGCGACGGGACCATCAGCCAGCGGCCCTCGCGGCGCGCTTCCAAGCGGAGGTCTTCGACGAGCAGCCGGCTTTGGCCCAGCCGCGAGACCGAAGCCGGGCACCAGAGTTTGCCGCCCCGCAGGCGGACGCGCGTTGGGCTCACGCGGCCGGCGAGCAGTTCGGGCAGGCTCACGCCGACTTCGATCCGGTCGGCGGTGAAGACTTCGCCCGTGAGGCCGTTGACCTCCAGGCTGACGTCGTCCGCGGCCAAGGATTGGTCCGGCAGAATCCAGAAATGGCGGGCCTGCAGGCGCAGCCCTTGGTCGGCCAAGCGGGCGGTCAGGCTTTCGGCGACGCTATCGGGCAGGTGGACCGGGCCGTCCAAGGAGGCCAGCCAGAGCAAGGCCAGTTGGACCGGCAGGAGCAGGCCGAGCCCGGTGATGACCAAGCCGCGCAGGAATTTGCGGAACGCAGAGACTGCCGGCGCCTTGTTCATCGCCCATCCGTCCCGAGCAGCGGGATGAGGATTTCGGCGAGCGAAGCTTCGAGCAGGAAGTCATCGCCGTCGCCTTCCGCGCGGACGAGCAGGGCGGTGCGGTTGAGCGGCGCCGTGCACAGGTAGCTGCGGAAGGATTCGCTGGCGCCGGTCGCGCCGGCGGCGACTTGGTCGGTCACGCGCAGTTCGTAGCGGAACTCGCCCGCGCCGATGTCGCGCGTCGGGAAATCGGCCGCGCGCACCTGCATGAGCGCGGTCGCCAGGCGGCGGCTGTTGGCGGGGTCGAGGCGACCCGTGCCGGCCCAATTGCCATCGGGCCCGAGGCGGGCTTCGCCGATCACCTTGCCGTCGGCCTTCTCCGTGAGACGCAGGCCGGTCACCTTGGCGCCGGCGGCGAGTTCGGTGAGTTCACGGTTGCGCCAAGCCTTCGGGTCGACGGCGGCGGTGGCGTTGCGGAGCAGGGAAACATCGCAGACCGCGGCGAGCGGGGCGCCCTTCTGGTGCACGAGCAGGGCGCCGGGGGCCGCGGCCGTGGCCGGGGCCGCGTAGAAGGACAGGGCGAGGCGGTCGCCGCCGAATTCGACTTCGACCTTCTGCAGCGCTTCCGCGGGCAGTTGGCTGGCCGGCACGAGCGCCGGCGTGGCGTTCGGGCCGGCGAGCGTGGCGCGCAGACGGGTGAGCGCGGTTAGGAATTCGCGGATGAGCTTCCCGTCGGCTTCGCGGCGCTTGGTGGCCGTCGAGCCCGGAGCCACGGGTATTTCCCAGCGGGGTTCGGCGCCGGTCGCATCCAAGCGGTGCAAGGTGATGAAGCGACCGCCGGAGGTGATGGTCAGGCCGCTGGCGAGCTCGGGGTCGAAGTCCGCGGGCCGAGCCGAGGCGAGCGTGGCCTTCGGGTTTTCCCAGTCGGCGAGCGCCTTGCTTTCGAGCAGGAACAGCGAGCCGTTGTCTTCGAGCTTGGCCCAGCGTTGGGCGGGCGCGCCGGCCTTGGGCTTGCCGACGAGCAGCACTTGGCGGCGCGAGTTGCCTTCCAGGCCAAGGCGTAGTTCCGGGGTGGCGAGGCCGGTTTCGCTTTCGGGGGCCTCGGTGAACTTCACCGCGCGCAGGTTCGAGAGGTCGGCGATGGCCTTGCTCGCCCGATCGGGATCGGCGAGCGCGTCAAAGGGAGCTTCGAACCGCCACTCGGGGCCTTGGTTCTTGCGGCCCGGGCGCGTGCGTTCCTCGAAGGAGAGGGACGTCACGACATCGCCGTCCTTTTGGCGCAGGCGGGCGGAGACGGTGCGGACCTCGAAGTCGGCGATCTCGAAGATCTTGTCGACGCGGTAGCTCTCGGCCTTGGCCTCGAGCGCGGCCGCCATGGCGTCGCCCAGCGGGATGATGCGGTTGCCGTCGGCGGTCAGCAGGAAGAGCCGGCGGGTGTCCTTGTTTTCGCCGATCTTGACCTCCAGCGTGGCGCCGGATTCCGCGGTCGTGCGCAGCGTCCAGCGCGGGGCCGCAAGCCCATAGGTGGCGAGGCTGCCGCCGGCCGCCTTGGTTTCGGCCGTGGCGAAGCCTTTGTCGCCGTCGATGGAGCGGATCTCGTCGAGCAGCCGCTGCACGGCCCAGAGGTTGGCGGGCCATTCGATCGGGGCGGAGATGCGCCAAGCGCTGGCGCGCTTTTCGAGGACCAGCTTCTGGCTGGCGTCGACGAGCTCGATCTTGGCGAGGGCCGCGGGAAACAGGAGTTCCTGGGTGGCGGCCGTTTGGCGATGGGCAGAGGTCGCCCGCCAGACCAGTCCAAACGCGACGAGGTTGGCCAAAAGCAGGACCAGGGTGGTGCGGGCGATCCGCATGTGAGCCTTAACTTCTGCGACGCCACACGGAAACCGCAAGCCCGACTAACAGCACCGCCAAGGGAATTCCCCCAAACCGGAGGGCGAGCGCCCAGAAGTCCGCCGCCGTGGCGTTCACTTGATAGACGCCGGCCGTGCGGGCCGGGAGGGAGACCGCGCGGTCCCGGTCCGAGAGCCAGGCGGCGCATTGGGTGACGAAGGCCTGGTTGCCGCCGCGGTTGAGGCGCGCGTTGGAGATGAGGTCGGTGCTGCCGATGACGATGAGGCGTCCTCCGATGCTGCCGGTGCCCTTGCGGATGCCGGCGGCGCGCTCGGCGGCGGCGGCGATGCAGACCGGGCCGGGTTGGTCGCGGTCGGGGTCGAAACGGATCGGCCGACGGAGCGGGTCGGCTTCGCCCCAGGAGAGCATCGCGCCGTTCCGGAGGTTGGAAGAGAAGACCAACGGGGTCACCGAAAGCGTGCTGTCCGGGGTGCTGCCTTCGTCGAAGCGGGCGGGGCGCGCCCGGCTGACCACGAGCGGCAGGTCCTGCTCGCGCAGCACCCGGGTCAACGGGTGGATCTTTTCCGGAAGCAGGCGGACGGCGATGTCCCCGTCGGCGGTGCGGCAAGCGGGGTCGTTCTCCTGTAGCAGGGCGTCGGGCGAGAAGATGGCCCACTCGGACAGCACGGCATCGAGGCCGTGTTCGCGGCCCGGTTCCAGCAACGCCAAGACGCGCCCATTCCGGTCGTAGAGGTAGCTGCGGAGGCGTTCGGCTTCGGCGGCCGAGAAGGCGGCTTGGGGCCCGGCGATGAGCACCATGGTCGCGTCGCGCGGGATCTCCGCCGCGGTCGGCAGGTCGAGTTCGCGGAGCACGAAGTTGCGGTTGCGCAGCTGCCGCGAGAGCTGGGAAAGCCCGCGGAGCGGCGAGGTGTCGCTCAGGCTCAGTTCGCCGTGCCCGCGGGTGACGTAACAGATGGCGGGCCGATCTTCGGTGACTTCGAGCAGGGCGGAGGTGACGGCCTCTTCGCCGCGGAACGTGGCGACCTTCGCGGCGTTGAGGTCGACGAGTTCGGCGAGCGTGACGAACTTGGCGCGCGTGCCGCAGGTCAGGATGAGCCCGATGTTGCGGCCGGGCGGGCCGTGGCGGGCGGCGACTTCGGAGAGGATCTCCTGGTTGAGCCCGTTGCTGACCTGCAGGACGTTGAACCACTCGCTGCCGGTGCGGGAGGCCTCGAGCTTGTAGGATTCCAATAGCTTGCCCAACTGGTTGCGGAGGCCGGCGTCGGCTTCGCCGAAGTTGTCGGTCAGGACCAAGGCCCGGACCCAATTGCGGTTCTGCTTGTCGCCGACGGGGCTCTTGCGGCCTGCGACGCGGACGGTTTCTGCGGACTCGGCGGCCAGCGAGTGGCGATGGTCCCACGTCAGGTCCTGGCGGAAACGGAAGTCGCTCTGCGAGGCGAGGTAGTTGACCGTGATGGCCAAGCCGATGGCCAAGAGCGCCTGCGTCAGGCGGTTGAAGCGGCGGATGGGCCGCACGGCGCCGAAATCGTCGCGGGGCGGAGCCATGTTATTCCTGGCCCTCCACGGCGAGCACGGCCAAGCCGAGCGAGAGCATCATCCCGGTCACGTAGAGCACGAGCGGGCGGGAATCGAGGATGCCGCCGGCGAAGTCCTGCAGGTGGCCGAAGGTACGCAGGTGCGCCGCGGGTTCGCGGAGCCAGCCCAGCCACGTCCAGCTTTCGATCGGCAGCGATTCCATCGCGCCGCCGATGGCGGTCAGGCCCAGGAGGCTGATGAACGTCAGCAGCGCGGCGAGGGCCGCGCTCCGCGTCAGGCAGCTGCAGAGGATGCCCACGGCGACATGGAGGAGGCCGCTGACCAGCACGAAGCACAGCCCGCCGAAGAGCGTGGCGGGATCGCTGAGGCGTTGGTCGCCGGCCGTCCCGAGGCGGGCGTTGACGATCCAGGGGAAGAGGAGGAACGCGCACCAGAACGCGGCCCAGGTGAGCCACGCGGACAGGAACTTCGCCCAGACGATGGCCGCGGTGCTGGCCGGCGTCGTGAGCAGGGCGGAGAGCGTGCCGCTGCGGCGTTCCTCGGCGAAGCTGCGCATGGTCAACAGCGGCAGGACGCAGAGCAACGGCAGCCAGAAGAGGCGGAAGGTCGCTTCGACGGGCGTCCACGGTTGCGGGGCGCGGCTGCATTCCAGCAACGCGAAGAAGTGGATGCCCCCCATCAGCGCGAGGAACAACGCGCCGGACGCCCAGGTGTTGCCGGAGAGCAGGGCGGTGCGCAGTTCGTGCGCCAAGAGCGTGCGGAAGTGGCGCATGGTCAGGAGCGTCGGCCCTCCGCCGGGGTGCGCCGGGTGGCGGCGAGGAAGATGTCCTCGAGGCCATAGCGTTCCTCCGCGATCTCGCGGAGCGGGAGGCCGGCGGCCAGGAGCGTCGTGGCGAGGGTTTCGCGCGCGGGCGACTGCGCCGGGAGCACGACGCGGTAGCGGGTCCAGCCGAGGTCGGTGGCGACGCCGTCTTCGACGGTGGCCGCGGGGTCGGCGGCCGTGCAGAGCGCGGTGAGCTCGGCCTGGCTGGCCTTGGTCACGACGGTGAAGCCGGCGTGCGGGAGCAGCTCGCGGCGGAGGTCATCCGTGCGGCCTTGGGCCACGAGGCGACCGCGGTTGATGATCACGACCTTATCGCAGACCTGTTCCACTTCGTGCAGGATGTGGCTCGAGATCAGCACGGCCATCTGCCCGCGCAGCGAGCGGATGAGGTCGCGGATCCCGAGGATCTGATGCGGGTCCAGGCCGATGGTGGGTTCGTCGAGGATGACGACCTTCGGCTGGGCCAAGAGCGCATCGGCGATGCCGACGCGTTGGCGGAAGCCTTTGGAGAGCTGGCCGATCAGGCGGCCGGAGGCGCGCCGCACCAGGTCGCAGTCTTCCATCACGCGGTTCACGCGGGCGTCGACTTGGCCGACGTCGACGTCCTTCAGGCGGGCCCGCAGGCGGAGGTATTCCTCGACGCGCAGGTCGTCCGGCAAAGGGTTGTTCTCCGGCATGTACGCCATGTGGCGCTTGGCTTCGGCCGGGTGGAGCGCGACCGACACGCCCCAGATGGAAGCCCGGCCGGAGGTCCCCGCCATCGTGCCGGAGAGGATCCGCATCGTGGTCGACTTGCCGGCGCCGTTGGGCCCGAGGAAGCCGACGACCTCGCCGGGCGCGACGGAGAAGGACAGGTCTTCGATGGCCGTGAGCGAACCGTAGCGCTTGGTCAGGCGTTCAGCCGCCACGGCGGCCTCCGGCTGCGGCGCGACTTCGCTCATCAGGCCTTACTTACCCGCGGGGGTCGCGGGCGGAGCGCTCACCGGGGTGAGCAGCGAAGGTTCGGAACGGACGAGCCAGCTCTTGTCGGAAGCCCAGACATGGTTGGGCTTGAGGCGCTTGTCCATGAGGTTGACCCACTTGGCGGCGGCGGCGCTGTCTCCCTTGGTGAGGGCGAGGTTGGCGAGCACGTACATGGCGTAGCCACGCAGGGTGTCCGGGGCGGTGTTGTCTTCGGCGACGGCGACGATGCCGGCTTCGGCGTCGGCTTGGCCAAGCTCCTGACGGGTGAGGGCACCGTAGAGGCGGGCGCGGGTGGCGATGGCCTTGACGGCCTTCGAGTCACCGACGACGGACTTGCCGGCGGCATCGTAGGCCTTGGCGGCTTCCGCGAGCTTGTTGGCGCGGCGGAGTTCGTCGGCCACTTCGAGGAGGGCGACGGCGGCGAGGGGTTCACCCGGGTGGGCGGCGGCGAAGGCGCGGCGGGCGGCTTCGTCTTGGCAGGCTACGAAGGCTTGGCCGAGCTCCTCGCGCTTGGCTTCTTGCCAGAAATGGTAACCGATGGCGCCGATGATGGCCAGGACGACCACGGTCGTGCCCCGGACGATGAGGTTCTTGTTCCGTTCCCAGAACAGCCAGAGGCGGTCTTCCGCGTCGGCGTTCGCAAAGTCTTCGTCTACGACCACGAGATTGCGGTCATCGTCGCTGGGGGGACGCTTTTGGGAGCTGTCTTCGGCCATGGGGGTTCAACCCTTGCCAATGGCCGTCCAGTGTCAACCCCCGCCTCCCCCCCTTGCTCCGGGCTTGTGCCAGCCCGCCGGACGCTAACACTGGGGGGTCATGAGCGCTTCCGACTCCGTCCTTACCGCCCTCAAGACGGCTAAAGCCAAAGGCCAGCTTTCGGCCGCGGCCCTCACCAATGCCGCCGGCTGGCTGGAATCCGGGGCGCTTCCCCCCGCGGCCGTCGAGTCCTTGGCCGACTTGGTCGCCCAAGGGGCTTGGGCTGAACTGGAGGATCGTTTCTATAAGGGCATCGCCTTCGGCACCGGGGGCATGCGTGGTCGCACGGTTGGCCGGGTCAGCGCCGCCAATGAACTCGATGCCGCCGGGCTGCCGATCCGGGCAGCCGTCGGGTCTGCCTGCCTCAATGACTTCAACGTCCTGCGCGCCGGCCTCGGCCTGTGGCGCCAAGTCTCTGCCAAGACGCCCGCCCCCCGCCTGGTGGTGGCCCATGACGTCCGCCACTTCTCCCGCCATTTCGCGGAGTTGCTGGCCTCCGCCTGGACGCAGTTGGGCGGCGAAGCCTACCTCTTCGCCGACGCGCGCTCCACGCCGCAGCTGAGCTTCACGGTCCGTCA
>JBEGRN010000063.1:0-8406 GCA_041180425.1 Verrucomicrobiota bacterium | reverse complement strand
GCTCGAGGGCCTCGATGCCATCGTCATCGACTTCCAGGACGTCGGGTCGCGCTCCTACACGTACATCAGCTGCATGCGGTACGTCATCGAAGCGTGCTTCTCGATGCCGCGGCCGATTCGCGTCATCGTGCTCGACCGCCCGAATCCGTTGGGCGGCGAAAAAGTCGACGGCCCATTCCTCGACCGCAAGTGGCGCAGCTACGTCGGTGCCTACGAGATGCCTTATGTGCACGGCCTGACGATCGGGGAGATCGCCCGCTGGGCGGTCGCGACCCCAGGCGTGCTGGAGCTCACCGACGAGCAACGCCGCCGCGGCTTCCTCGAAGTCGTGCCGATGCGCGGCTGGAACCGCGCGCTCACTTGGAACCGCACCGGCCTGAATTGGATCCCGACTTCCCCGCGCATCCCGACCGCCCAGGCGGCGCTGGGGTATGCGATGGTCGGCCTGGGCTGCCAGCTGGGCGACTTCAGCCATACCTTCGGCGACGAGATGCATTTCCGCTTCATCAAGTACAGCCGCCGCAAGTCCGCCGACCTCGTCGCTGCGCTCGGGAACGCCGTCCCAGGCCTGTTGCTCGAGCCGAAGGTCATGCCCGACGGCACGCAAGGCGTGTACACGGCCATCACCGATTGGGCGAAGTTCCGGCCCACCGCGCTCTCGCTGCACATGATGCGCCAAGCCTGCCTCTGGGACCCCACCAACCCGTTCGCGCGGGCGACCAAGAACGAGCGCGAGCTCTTCATCAAGCACACCGGCAGCGAAGCCTTCTACGAAGAACTTCGCGTCCGCGGGGCCGCCGTGGACCTGCCGCGCTGGATGGCCCAATGGAATAACGACGCGGAAGCCTTCCGCGCGCGGACGGCCCCGTACCGGATCTACGCCTGATCAGTAAGCGCGGCCTTCGCGCTTTTCCCAGAAGTTGATGTAGGCCTGGTTGAGCACGCCGTAACCACCCGGGGTCGGGTAGTTGCCCGTGAAGTACCAATCGCCATGGCTCGTCGGGCAGGCCTTGTGGAGGTCCTTGAGCCCTTCCAGCCGGACTTCGTCGGGTAGACGAGTTCGGCCGCCTTGGCCGCCAGTTCCTTCTCCGTGAACGCGTCGTAGATGCGCTTCACATGGTTCTTCAGCTGTGCCGCCGGCTTCTTGGATTGCGCCACGCAGTCTTCGTAGACCTCGCGCAGCAGGTCGCCCATCCCGCGCTCCTTACAGAGCGCGACGGCGGCCTGGAACGCCAGGAACTTGCCCATCTCGGACATATCGATGCCGTAGCAGTCCGGGTAGCGGATCTGCGGGGCCGTCGAGGCGATGACGATGCGCTTCGGGTTGGGACGGGCGAGGATGCGGAGGATCGATTGGCGGAGGGTCGTGCCGCGGACGATGGAGTCGTCAACGCAGACGAGCGTATCGCCTTCGCGGACCGTGCCGTAGGAGATGTCGTAGACGTGCGACGCCATCTGCATGCGGTTCTTCTCCTGGGAGATGAACGTGCGGAGCTTGACGTCCTTATGGGCGACCTTCTCGCCGCGGGGCCAGCCACCGAGGACGAGGCGGTCGATGGCGGCGGCGTCGAGCTGGCCTTTGGCCAAGGCGTCGCGCAGCTGGTCGCGCACCTGGGTGCGGCGGCGCATGCGGAGTTCTTCCATCAAGCCATACCAGGCGATCTCCGCCGTGTTCGGGATGTAGGAGAAGACGGCCTTGTCGTGGTCGTCGCTGATCAGGCGGATGACTTCGTCGGCCAAGGCCGCACCGAGGGCCTTGCGTTCGGCGTAGATCTCGGGGTCGTTGCCGCGCGAGAAGTAGATGCGCTCGAAGGAGCAATGGCGGCGTTCGCCCGGGGCGTGGATGCTTTCGACCGAATGGCGGCCGTCGGCCTTGATGATGAGCGCCGAGCCGGGCGGCAGCTCGTGCACCTCGCCTTGGTTGGCGCCGACGATGGTCATCAGCGCGACGCGCTCGGAGGCGACGGCGATCAGGTCGTCGGTGCGCACGTACCAGCAAGGGCGGATACCGTTGGGGTCGCGGACGACGAAGGAGTCGCCGTTGCCGATGAGGCCCGCGATGGCGTAGCCGCCGTCCCAGTTCTTGGCGGCTTTGCGGAGGACGTTGCCGACGTCGAGGTGCTTGGAGATCTCGTGCTGCACCGCCATGCCCTCGAGGCCCTGGTCCTTGAAGGCCTTGAACAGGCGGTCGTGTTCTTCGTCGAGCCAGAAGCCGATCTCCTCGAGGATCGACTGGGTATCGGTCGAGTAGATGACGTGGGCGCCGCGCTCGGTGAGGGAGGCGTTCAGGTCCGGCGTGTTCGTCAGGTTGAAGTTGCCGGCGACGAGCAGGTTGCGGGTCGGCCAGATGGACTTACGGGCGTAGGGGTGGCAGGAGACCGAGTCGAAGTTGCCCGACGTCCCGTAGCGGAGGTGGCCCAGGAGCAGCTCGCCCCCGAAGTCGAAGTGGCGCTTCACCGTCTCGGGGAACTCCGGGACGATGACCGCTTCGCGGACCTTGTCGGCGTAGGTCTTGATCTGGCGGGTGAAGATCTGGGTCAGGCCCTGGGCGCCGATCTCACGGTCGCGAAAGAGGAAGGCCTCGCCGTTCTCGGCGCCGATCTTGACGCTGCCGATGCCGGCGCCGTCTTGGCCGCGGTTGTGCTGCTTCTCCATCAGGAGGAAGAGCTGGTTGAAGCCGTGCAGAGGCGTGCCGTACTTCTCCTGATACCATTTCAGGTCCTTGGTCAGCCGGACAAGGGCAATGCCGCATTCGTGCCTTAAGGAGTCGCTCATCGCAGGCTTCCGACTTTGTCGGGTCGGCGCCTATCCTGTCCAGCGCTTACTCTTCGCACCCGCTCAGGAGCGCAGGATACGGTCCAAACGGGCCAAGCTTTCGCCGATGAGGCTGGCCATGGTCACATGCTGCCGGAAAGCGGGGTCCCGGTGGTAATCGGCCAGACCATCGGCCAATTCCTTGGCTTTCTCGGGGGTGGACAGGTCATTGGCCTCCATCGCGGCCAGGAGGTCGCGGACGCGGTCGGGGGCCGCCAGCAGGCGCCGGTGGATCAGCGACTGTTCCTCGCGTCGGTATTGGGCGGCGGAAGCGGCGTTGATGTGCCGGGCGCAGAGCTGCGTGTAGGGCCGGTTTTCCTTGAACGACCCCGGAAGGTAGAAGCGGAGGCGGCCGTCGTAGGACTGCTGGTCAAAATCCATCGCGCGGACGCGGATGGCCGTCGCGTCGAAGTCCGGGGTGACGGCGATGACGAAGTTATAGGCCCGCATGTCGCCGAGGAGGCGGACGAGGCAGCGCTCCTCGAACTTGATGAGTTCCTTGGCGAGGCGGACCGGGTGGTGTTGGCCGGCCTCCAGCCACTGTTCGGCGAAGATGTCGCCGGGGATCCCCGTGACGTGTTCCTCGACCAAGGTGTCGCCTTGGGTGAGGTAGAGCATGCGGTTGGGCGAGAGCAGGTGCTCCAGTTCCAGCCCACAGACGCGCGAGGCGTCGCCGACCTTCACGTAGAAGTAGTCGTGGTTCTCGTTGTAGGCGTTGACGATGCGGACACGGAAGGGCTGGGAATTGCCGAAGGAACAGAAGTCCACGCGGTCGACGTAGACGTGGCTGAAGACCTTCATGCCGCCTTCCCCGCGGAGCAGGGCGTAGGTCTCGAGGAGCCCTTGCGAGAGGCGCTCCATCTCGTGCTGCGGGTACGCGACGGTCTCCCAGAGCGAGTCCTTGCCGTCGCGGTTGAGCAGGGGCATGGCCGCGTTGAAGCCGCGGAGCTGGGCGTAGGTGACGGGCAGGGCGACCTCGCGGCCTTCGCGGGCGAGGTATTCGCGCAGCGCCGCGCCGATGGGATAAGCCGGCTTGCGGTTGGTCCGCTTGAATTCCGCTGCTGAACCGCCGGCGTCCATCGTTAGTCCAGGTTGGGGCGCAGGTTGGTCTCTTCGATCGTCATGCGCAGCGGCTGGCCGGGGTCGCACTCGGCGCGGTAGGCGATGAACCCGCGGCGATGCTGGTCGAAGATCGGCCACAGCAGGGTGCGGTCGGTCTCCGGGATATCCGTCGTCTCGACTTCGGCGCGCGTGAAGAAGCCGAACTTACCTTCATCGATGGTCTCGGGCAGGCCGGCGAGGGGCTGGCGGCAGTCGAAGAGGAACATCAACCAGTGCGATTGGCCTTCGTAGCCCTTTTCCGAGATCATCCCAAAAAGGTGCAGGTCGGTCGTGGCGACCGTCGCGCCCGTTTCTTCACCGACCTCGCGGACCGCGCATTCGAACGGCGATTCGCCCGTGGCCATTTCTAGTTTGCCGCCGATGGGGCTCCAGCAGCCCTTGTTCGGGGCCTTGGTGCGCTGGATCAGCAAGAGCCGTCCTTGCGCGTCGTGCATGAACACGAGCACGCTGATCTTGAAGGGGAGGGCGGGACCGGCGGACATGGGGATACCCTTGGCGGGGCTGGGGGTGGGCACAACCCCGGAGTAGGGCTTAGGCCGCCAAAATGGCGTCGATGCGCTTCAGTTCCTCGGAGCTCAGCGGCGCGGACGATGCGGCGGCGACGCACTGCTCGAGTTGCGAGACCTTGCTGGCGCCGATGATGGCGGACGTCACGCGGCGGTCGCGCAGCACCCAAGCCAAGGCCAGCGAGGCCAACGGTTGGCCACGTTCCGCGGCGAGCGCCCCAAGGGCGCGGACCTTCGCGAGGCGGGCGGCGTCGATCTGTTCCGGGCGGAGGAAGCCATGCGGCTTGCCGGCGCGCGCATCGCTGGGGATGCCTTGCAGGTAGCGGTCGGTCAGGAGCCCTTGGGCGAGCGGCGAGAAGACCGCGCAACCGATGCCCTCCTTCTCGACGACGTCGAGCAGGCCGGCTTCCGGCGTCCGCTCGAACATGCTGTATTTGGGCTGGTGGACGACGCAGGGCGTGCCGAGGTCGCGCAGGATGGCGCAGGCGCGCGAAGTGTCCTCGGCGTTGTAGTTGGAGATGGCCGCGTAGAGCGCCTTGCCGGAGCGGACCGCGTGGGCGAGGGCTCCCATGGTTTCCTCCATCGGGGTGTTGGGGTCGCGGCGGTGGCTATAGAAGATGTCCACGTAGGGCAGCCCCATGCGCTTCAGCGACTGGTCGAGCGAGGCCAGCAGGTATTTGCGGGAACCGAAGTCGCCGTGCGGGCCGGGCCACATCGTGTAGCCGGCCTTGGTCGAGATGATCAGCTCGTCGCGGTAGCCGGCGAGATCCTCGCGGAGGATGCGGCCGAAGGTCTCCTCGGCCGAGCCGGGCACGGGGCCGTAGTTGTTGGCCAGGTCGAAGTGGGTGACCCCGAGGTCGAACGCGCGCAGCGCGATGGCGCGCGCGGTGGCCGGGTCGTCGACGCTGCCGAAGTTATGCCAGAGCCCGAGGGAGATCTTCGGGAGATGCAGGCCGGATTTGCCGCAGCGGGCCTGGAAGGCCGCGTGGGCGTAGCGGGAAGCGCTGGGGGTGTGCATGCTGTCGAGAGAAACGCACGCGTGCTGATTAGCCAGCGGGAAAATCTGCCTGACTAACTTGGCGTAGGTCCTCGCGGCATCAGACCCACGTGATAGTTACGCCTCCATCGTTCGTTGCGGCGAATAACTAACCTGTGGCCCCGCCAAAGCTCGTTGTTGCTTTGGGATGAGTATACGAGACATAGGTGCGACCGCGTGGTTGTACTCGGCAAAAGTTCTTTCAGGGAAGTTGCCCGTCGCTGTGCCCACGGTCACGTGAGTCTGGTCGTTCGCGTCGCCGTCCTTGTGACCATCATGGCCCGGGTGCGCTTGGGCCGATACCGTTGTCAGCAAGCACAGCAACATCAGCACCCAGAGTCGGAGCGTGGTGAGAATCATCGGTAGGTTGTGAACCATGCCATGCTAGGAGCAAAACCTATGCCGAGCGGGACGTCCCCGTGCGTCTTGGTCAAAAATAAGCAACGTGACCCTAGGCCTTGAGAAGCCTAGGCCCGCGCTGAGCAAAAACCAGCTTACTTGAAGCTGATTTCCTTGGCCGGGCAGATGAGCAGCGTTCGGTCGGAGAAAGTCACCGTGATTGGCTTGTCGCCCAGATTCCAAGCCACGTAGCTCCGCTTGCCGTTCTTGGTGAACGTCGCCGCGAAGGGCGTGTCGGCGGTGACGCTCGTGTCGAGGGTGCCGAAGGCGTCGAAGACCTGGAGCCAGAGTTCCGTCTGCGTGAAGCTGTTGCCTGCCTCGGGCTTGAAGTTCGGTGGGCGCTTGGCCCAATTCGCCTTGGCGCCGGCCGCATCGAAGGTCGCCTGCTGCATCCACAGCACATCCGCCCAATGGTCGAGCGGCGCTTGGGGCGCGACGGCCTTTTTGGCGGTGACGCGGAAGTCCGCCAGTTCGCTGAGCAACGCGGTGTAGTTCTTCCGCGCGTAGTTCGGGTAGCGACCGAGGTAGAGCGAGCCGCCGGTCACGGGGAGGAAATTGATGCCGTGCACCGATTGCGGGTTCGCGTCGAACCACGTCGCGTTGGCGCCCTTGCCGCCCCAGACCATCGTCACGACGGAAGCCGGGTAGCCGCGCGGGAAGAGATCCCCGTGGACGTTGAACCAGTAGTCTTCGATGGCCGAGACTTCGGTCGAGAGCAGCCAGGCGGCCTGGTCGCGGAGCGCTTGATCGCCGGTGACTTCCGCGAGCATCAGCAGGCCATACCAGGCGTTGATCGATTCGCTGGAGGATTCCTGGTTGTTGCCATCGCCGAATCGGCCATGGCCGCTGGCCCACGAATGGCCGGCATAGATGTCGAAGCAGCGGAGGTAAGGGAAGAGCGGGTCGCGACGGTCGGCGCTGGCGATGTCGCGGGCGATCAGCCGGATCATCGGCAGCCATTGCTTCGTCCAAGCCGGGTCGCGGCGGGCGAGCTCCGCGGCGGCGTGCAGGAAGTAGCCGTAGTGGAAGTGGTGGTCGTTCAGCTCTTGGTCGCTGCCGAAGCTTGCGGGATAGCCGATGAGCGTGCCCCAGTTGGGCTCATACGCGAAGAGGGACGACTTCTTGGAACGCCCATCGGGCGCGCGGACCGTCAGGAAGTTCTCCAGCGCGGCCTTCAGCCGGCGCTCGCATTCGGCGGCGGACTCCTTGTCGCCGAGTTGCTCGGCGATCGGCAGGAGCGTGGCCCATTTACCCAACTGCTTGCCGAGCCAGTAGGTGTCGCCCGTGAGCTGCGGGGTTCCCGCCAAGTCAGCCGCTAGGTGTTGCTTGAGTTGGGCTCGGTTCGCCGTGGCGACCACCGGCAACGCGGGCAGTAGCGGGGGCAGTAGCGAGGTGCTTTCAAAAGACGAACCCTTGGCGAGCTTCATCGGCCCGCGCACGCTGCCGTAGCTCTGGCCGGTAAAATCGGCATGCGCATCGCGCCACTGGTGCGGGTAGAGCGCGAACAGCGTGCCCGTGTCGGCACCTTGCTTGGCGACGGTGCGGAAAGCGTAGCGCGTCACGACCTTCGAGCCCTTCTGGTCGTAGGACCAGGTGGCATGTGAGCCGGTGACGTGGTTGTGCGCGCAGGCCTGGAAGAGTTCGAGGGTGCTCGGCTGTTCGTCCGGCAACACGGCCACCGAGAAGTAGGACTTGCCGCGGGTCTGGACGACGAGACGCGTCGAGCCGAGGCCCGACCACGTGGAGCCTGCCGGCGCATAAAGGCCGTAGATGCGGTCGGCGACTTTCACCACGAGCGTCGCCGAGCGTTCGTTGCCCGAGATCACGGTCGGGGCGCTCTTGAAGAGGACGGCGGGTTCGCCGCCCGCATACTCGGCAAAGACGAAGGGCGAGCCATGCCCGAAGGTCACCGTCAGGCCGCGGCCGGCTTCGCCCAAGCGTGCCGTCACGAAGAAGTCGCTCCAGCCGGCGACGCGGGCTTCGGCGAAGGACGCCACGGCGGAATGCCCGAGCACGAGGTCTTGTCCGCCCATGCCCGCGATGGCGTGCTTGCTCGCGCCGAGGTGGGAGCCGGGATAGTTCAAGGCGAGGCCCTCCTTGGTGGCCTTCACCGAGAACGGATGCGGGAACATCGTCTCCGACAACGGAAGCCACGCCAAGGAGCTCCACCAGGTGTTCGTCGGCACCGGGCCCGTGAGGCCTTCGACCACGAACGGCGTCACAGGCGGGCCCTTGGCGCCTTCCGGCAAGCCACGCAGGTAGGAGCCGGCGCCGGTGGGGACGACTTCGCTGGCGGAGGCCAACGCGCAGGCGCAGGCGAGGGCAAGGAGCGGACGGAGGGCGGTCATCGTGTTGCGAAACTAGAATAATCCGTTTGGGTTGGGAACCGCAAACCATGCCCGAGCTCGCCGAAGTCGATTATTTCCGCCGCCGCTGGGACCCCGGCCTCGGACGCAAGGTCGCGCGGGTCCACCTCAACGCGAAGGCGCGCGTCGGTCGGGGCCTGGGCCTCGCGGCCCTGACGCAGGC
>JBEGRN010000062.1:0-7880 GCA_041180425.1 Verrucomicrobiota bacterium | reverse complement strand
CCTGAAGGGGAAGGCCTCGCCGGCCCAACGGAAGATGGTCGAAGCCGTCAAGGCCGCCCATGGCCGCATCATCAAGGCCTTGCGCGCCGGCGTCACCGGTGCGGAGATTCATCGCATCCCCGTCGATTACTTCAAGTCGCTCGGTTACGAGACCGGCCCGAACAAGCAGGGCGTCTACGTCGGGTTCTTCCACGGGTCCGGCCATGGCCTCGGCTACGACATCCACGAGGAGCCTTACTTGTCCTTGCGCAACCCCAACCCCTTGGTCGCGGGGAACGCCATCACCGTGGAACCGGGGCTTTACTATCCGGGCATCGGCGGCTGCCGCTTCGAAGACTGCGTCGTCGGGCGCGGTCGTGCGGGTACGCATACCACCGTCACGGACGCCGCCCGCCCCGTCGTCGAGCTGCTTGAGAAGCATGGTCGGGTCTCGCGCGGGGTGATCCAGGCACGGGTCGGCGCGCGGCGCCATTCCATCAAGGTGATGCCGCTGGAAGGCGGCCTCCGGGTGACGGTCGTCTCCAAGGGCTCCCGCCAAGAGCTCCACGTCTACGGCATCACCGTCGCCCAAGCGGAGCAGATTCTCGCGTCGACAGAACTCGCTGGCTATTTGATTAATTTCGCCCGTGCCTGACGCCGCCGCCAGCTTAGCCGAGACGACCCTCGCTGATTGGGCCGCGGCGGGAACTGGCTGGACGCACCTTCCGTATCTCGCGCGTTTTGCCGCCCCCGGTTTGCCCGCGGATTGGCGGGCGCTGCTGCGCGGCCGTTTCCATGCGGTGCTGGAAAGCGGCCGCACGGGCAGCCTGACGATCGCCGTCCCCACCTCCGCCCGCGCCACGGTCTTTACGGTCGATGGCCGCGTGGTCGTCCATGCGGACGACGGCGCCCATGAGGCGGGCCGGGACCAGCCATTGGCGGCATTGCGACGCTGGTCAGCCGAGCATCGCGCGCCATCCATGGCGGGTTGGCCGGCGTTCCAAGGCGGGCTCATCGTCGCGCTCGGTTACGAGCTCGCCACCCAGTTCGAACCCGTCGTCTCGGCGCCCGCGGACGTCCCGAGCCCCGCCGCAGTTTTCCTCGAAGCCACCGAGGCGTATGTCTACGACGCCGCCCGGCACGAGTTGACCGTGGTGGTGCTGTGTCCGGCCGACGAGCGAGCCGCGTCGCGCTGGCCCGCGGCGCGTCGCCGCGCGTTGGAGCTGCTGCAGGCTTGGCGCGAGGCTTGTGAGGCACCCGCTCCGGCGTTGCCGGCGGCCACGTCTCCCGCGCAACCACTGGCCGAATCGTTGCCGCAAGCGGCCTTCGAACAAGCCGTTCGCCAAGTGCTGGCCTACATCGCCGCAGGCGATACCTATCAGGTGAACCTCTCGACGCGGTTGGAAGTCCCGGCCGTCGACCCGGCCTTGGCCTATGCGGCGTTGCGCCAGGCGAACCCCTCTCCCTACATGGGGCTGCTGCGCTTGCCGATGGGGACGTTGGCGTGCGGTTCGCCGGAGCTCCTCGTCGAAGTGGTGGGTGGACGCATCGCTTCGCGGCCGATCGCTGGGACGCGTCCGCGCGGCGCCGACGCGGCCGCCGATGCGGCGTGGGCGCAGGAACTCGCCGGCGACACCAAGGAACGGGCCGAGCACCTCATGCTCGTCGACCTGCTCCGCAACGACGTCGGCCGCGTCGCCGCGCCGGGCTCGGTACATGTCCCCGAATTCATGGCCGTCGAGAAGTACTCCCACGTCATGCACCTCGTGTCGCAGGTCGAAGGCCGCTTGGCGGCCGGGGCAGGACCGGCGGAGGTCGTCCGCGCCCTGTTCCCTGGCGGGACCATCACGGGCGCGCCGAAGGTGCGTACGATGCAGGTCATCGCGGAACTCGAGCCGGTCGCGCGCGGGTTCTACACCGGCTCCCTCGGCTGGGTGGGCGCCAGCGGAGACCTTTGCCTGAACATCGTCATCCGCTCGCTGTGGACGACGGGGGGACGTAGCTTCATCCAAGCGGGCGCCGGCATCGTCGCGGATTCGCGGCCCGGTCGCGAACACGCCGAATCCTGGCGGAAGGCGCAGGCCCCGCTGCTCGCCGCGGCCCGCGCGGCCTTGCCTCCATGCTAGCCTGGTGCTCGGGAGATTATGTGCAGGTGCCCGACGGCGCCGAGGTGGCGACGCTCGAGCCGGGACTGAGCCTCTTCGAGACCTTCGCCTTGCGCGAGGGCCAGGTGGTCTGCCTCGGCGATCACCTGACGCGTTTGGCGACGGCTTGTCCGCGCTTGGGTTTGGACGCGCGGCGCTTGCACCTCGGGTCCGGTCCGTCCCGGGAGGCGTGGGCACCGATCCTGCAGCGACTGCTCGCGTCCGCCGGTTTGACGGATGCGATCGTCCGGTTGATGGTAACGGCACGCCCGGATGCCTTGGCCCGCGAGTGGTTGACCATCCGACCGTTGCCGTCGACGCCGTCGGCCATCGATCTCTTTGCCTTGCAGACGCGGCGTGACGCGCCGGAGTGGCTGCCGCGGCCGAAGAGCGGTCCGTGGCGCAACTCGGCCGCCGCTTGGCGCGAACTGAAGGCTCTCGCGGACCGTCCCGACGCTGAAGGCGTGCAGCTCGACGCCGCGGGCCATGTCAGTGAAGCCACGCGCAGTTCATTGGCTTGGTGGGATGGTGTCCGCTGGTGCTTTCCGGCGGTGGCCACGGGTCGGTTGCCCGGTACCGCCGCCGCCCAATTCCGTTCCGTGGCGGCCCAAGCCGGCCGGCCCTGCGTTGACGTCGCGGAAGCCTTTCCCCTGCACGCGCAGGCGGTGGTCGTCCTCCGCTCGACGTTCGCGGGCGGAGCCGTCTTGGCGCGGAGCTACCGGGCCGCGGCGGGTGAGCTGCTGTGGAGCCCTTCGGCGGAGTCGGCGGAAGCGACCGCGCGCTTGGCGGAGCTCGCCGCGTGGCGCGCTCAGCGTTCCGTCAGCTTGGCGTAGAGCGGCAGCGCCGTCGACAGGATGAACAGCGTGAGGAAGCCGACGCTCGCGACGGCCGAGAAGCATACCGCGACCAAGAGGGTGGCCATCTTGCCGGCGCCTTCTTCGTCAGGCTGGCGGTAGCCCTTGAGGGCGACCCAAGTTGCGATCGCCCCAAGGACGAGCAGGGTGAGCAGGGCGGCCGTGAAGTGGTTGAAGAAGAAGCCCGTCACCGTCGGTAAGGTCCCGGGTTCGCCGTTGATGAGGGCGATGAGCACGGGCTGGGCGCGGAAAGCCACGGCCCCGACCGCGGTCGGCAAGGCGGCGCAGAGGAAGACGGAGAGGGCCGAGACGATCTTGAGCTCGCGGGGGTTCATGGCCGGATTGTTTCCCGCGAGCCCGCCGCGGTCAATGTCGGGATTCTCCCTCGCCAACGTGCCGTCCGCGCCCTAGGGTCACACCCCTTATGGACGCCGGTTTTCTTTGGCCCATCTTCATCCTCCTGAACGGCAGCGCCGCCGGCGTTTCGCTGGTGGCGGGCGTGGTGGCGGCCTTTTCCCCGGGGGAGATCGAAGAACTCCGGCGGCAGGACGCCAAGGCCGCCGTCGCGCTGGAGCGCTGCCGGGGCGACCAAGGCAACACCTTGGCCGCTTTCGAAGTCCTCACGGCGGCGTTCGTCGGGATGAGCGCCCTCTTGGGGGGCATCCTCGTCGGTCAGCGCCTGTTGGCCAATGCCGTGTTGGGTTGGCAGATGGCCGCAGGCGTCGCCTTGGCCATCGTCGCCGTGTCTTTCCTGATGTCTTGGTTGACGGTGATGCTGCCCCGCAAACTGGGCATGCACCTGCGCTTGGCCTTGGCGCCGCGCATCGCCCCCGCCCTCACCTTGGTGCGCGGCGCCGCATCGATACTCCGTACTTTCGGCAAGCTGCATGATTCGTTGGCGCCGCCGGAAGAGCCCGGCGTCGACCGCGCCGACGCCGACATCGGCAGCATGGCCCAGGCCGCCGCCCGTGAAGGCAAGATCACGCAGGCCGAAAGCACCTTGGTCGCGAACGCCGTCCGCCTCGACGACATCCCCGTTTCGCAGGTGCTGACGCCGCGGCCGGTCGTCACCGCCGTCGACGTGGAACTCTCGGTCGGTGACGTCCTCCGCATCTACCCGAACGTCCCCCACGGCCGCCTGCCGGTGTGGGAAGGCAATCCCGACCGGATCGTCGGGATCGTCCGCCGGCGCGACATCCTCAAGGCCGCCGGCGAGGGCCGGCGCGACGTCAAGATGCGCGAGCTCATGGGCAAGGCGCACATCGTGCCTGAGAACGCGACCCTTTCCGACGCGCTGCACGACTTGGTGCGCGCGCATCATCAGCTGGCCGTCGTCGTCGATGAGTTCGGCGCGTTCGCCGGCGTGATCACCTTGGAGGACGTCTTTGAATCGCTCTTGGGCGTCGAGATCTACGAGAAGGACGACCCGCATCCGGACATGCGCGAACTGGCGCGTCAGCGCGGACACCGCGTGGGCCGCCGCGCCGCGGGCGACGCCGGGCAGAAACCATGAGCCTGCCTGCGCTGCTGGTGCCTTTGGCCTATTGGGTGCATGACCTCGACCCGGTCGCGGTGCGTTTCCCGGAAGGCTGGCCGTTGCGGGGCGTGCATTGGTACGGGTTGGCCTATGCGACGGGTTTCCTCATCGCGGCCGTCTTGTTGAGCCGCTGGCGCCGGCAGGCTTTGGCTCCCGTCCGCGACGCCGTCGACGAGTCGGCGCTCATCACCGCCATCATGTTAGGCGTCGTCCTCGGTGGTCGCCTTGGCCACGTCCTGCTCTATGCGCGCGCGGAATTCGTGGCCGACCCGCTGATGGTCTTCCGCGTTTGGCAAGGCGGCATGGCGAGCCACGGCGGTTTTCTCGGCGTGCTCTTGGCCGGCGTCTGGTATGCGCGGACCCGGCGCGTGCCGTTCTTGGCCGTGGGCGACCTGCTGTGCGCGTTGGCGCCCGCGGGCATTCTTTTTGGGCGCTTGGCCAACTTCGTGAACGCCGAGCTCGTCGGGCGCGTGTCCACCGTGCCTTGGGCGGTGGTCTTCCCGCGAGAAGGGTCGGAGCCGCGGCACCCTTCGCAGCTGTATGAAGCCGTGGGCGAAGGCCTGCTGCCGTTGCTCTGGATGCTCTGGCGCTATCCGAAGCGGTTGCCGCCGGGTCAGGTCGCCGGCGAGTTCCTGCTCTTATACGCGGGGGCGCGCTTCGTCGGCGAGTGGTTCCGCCTGCCGGAGGATGGTTATATCCTTGGGCTCACCGCGGGGCAGTTCTGGACCTTGCCGTTGGCCCTGGGTGGCCTGTACCTCGTCTGGCGCGCGCGCGCCGGGGCGAAAGATGTTGCCCGCTGAACCTCTCGGTGGGAGAAGCGTGGCCGCGCCATGATCACCGTCCCGCTCCTCGACCTCGGCCCGCAGAACCGCGCCCTCGAAGCCCAATTCGAGGCCGCCTTCCGCGACGTCCTGCGCTCCAACCAGTTCATCATGGGGCCGCGCCTTGAGGCCTTCGAGAAGGACTGCGCGGCTTTCCTCGGCGTGAAGCACGCCCTCGGCGTCTCTTCGGGCACGGATGCGCTCCTCCTGGCGCTCATGGCGCTCGACATCGGTGAAGGCGACGAAGTGCTTCTGCCGGCCTTCACGTTCTTCGCCACCGCTGGCTCCGTCGCCCGCCTCGGCGCCGTCCCGGTCTGGGTCGACGTCAACCCGCACCACTTCAACATCGACCTCGCGGACGCGGCCCGGAAGGTCAGCCCGCGGACACGCGCGATCATGCCGGTGCACCTCTTCGGGCAGTCCTGCGACCTCGTCGCCTTGCGCGCCTTCGCCGACGCCCACCGCCTGCGGATCGTCGAAGACGCGGCGCAATCGATGGGCGCCCGCTGGCAAGGACGGAGCACGATGTCCGTCGGCGAGTTCGGCGCCACCAGCTTCTTCCCTTCGAAGAACCTGGGCGGCATGGGCGACTCCGGCTTGGTGACCACTTCCGACGACGCCCTCGCGGAGCGCGCGCGCATCCTACGTGTCCACGGGATGCAGCCGAAGTATTACCACCGCGAAGTCGGCGCGAACTTCCGCATGGACCCGCTGCAGGCGGCCATGCTGCACCTCAAGCTGCCGCACCTCCCCGAGTACAACTGTGCGCGCGCCGGGAACGCCCATTTCTACCATGCCGCGCTCAAGGGCCAGTCGGGCATCGCGGAGAACCGTCCCGGCGCGGACGCCGCGGCGAAGGTCCTGCTGCCGGTCGATTTCTCGGGGCAAGGCATCTGGAACCAATTCACCTTGCGCGTGCCCGGCGGTCAGCGCGACGCCCTCAAGGCCTTCCTCACGGCGCGCAAGATTGGCTGCGAAATCTACTACCCGATCCCGCTGCATCGCCAGGAATGCTTCGCGTCGGCTGGCTACCGCGGCGCGGACAGCGTCCCCGTCTCGGAGCAGCTATCGGCGGAAGTCCTGAGCATCCCGATCTTCCCCGAGTTGACGGCGGAGCAGCGCCAGTGGGTCGCCGCTTCGCTCGCTGATTTCGCGGCGGGTAAGACGGCGTAAGCGAGAAGCGGACAGTCGGTAGCGGATAGGGCGAGTGCTCAGGAAAGCCCGAGAGCCTGGCGCGATGGAATTACTTCCAACCGCTAACCACTTGCCGCTATTCGCTATCCTCTTCCAACGCTCCCTCTCAGAAGAACCGGATCGTCTTCACCCGCATCTTCGCGTGCTCCTCATCGGAGCAGGGCGCGTTGGTCGGGGCGTCGGCCGGCTTGTCGATCGGCTGCACGAGACCGTTGGCCAGCAGGTATTTCTCCACCTCTTCGCCGGAGACGTCGGCGAGCATCACGCCATTGACCTCGACGCAGGGCGACAGGCGTTGGCCGGTCTTCTCGACCATCTCCGCGTAGTTCGCGGGGACGTTGATGATGTCCACGTCTTCGAAGGCGAGGCCATGCTTGCGCATGATGGCGCGGACGCCGTTGCTCCAGCCGCAGCTGGGTTTGAGGTAGGCCTTGATCGTGAGCATGCCCTCACCTTGCGCGGCTTTCGGCCGGAATCAAGCGCGACGGCTTTTCTTCGCAGGCTTACCGTCCGCCGCCGGCTCGTACCAGTAGCCGATCCCATGGATGGTCCGGAAGCATTCCAAGCCCCGGCCCAGCTTTTGGAAGGCGTCGCGGATCTTGGCGATGTATTGGTCGAGGGAGCGGCTGCGGACGTTGGCGTGCACGCCCCAGACCGCATGGATGAGGCTGTTGCGGCTGATGATGACGCCGGGGTTGGCGTGCAGGTGGTAGAGGATGCCGATCTCCTTGCGGCCCAGCTTGCAGCTCTTGCCGGCTCCACCGACCAGCTCGAGACGCTCGGGATGGACTTCCGCCCCATTGAAGTGGAAGACATTCGTCGCCAGGTCCGCGTTGCGGGTGAGCCGGCTGTCGCCGGCGGTCTCGCTGCGGCGCAGCACCGCATGGATGCGTGCCGCCAGTTCCTCGGGGTGGTGCGGCTTCCCGATGAAGTCGTCGGCGCCGGCTTCGAGCGCTTTGACGACGGCGCTCGGAGTCTTCACGCTGGAGAGGAAGATGACCGCCGACGGCGCGCCGGACTGGCGGATGCGTTCCAGCACCGTCAGCCCATCGAGGTCGGGCAGGGTCGGGTCGAGCAGGACCAGGTGGACATGGTGCTCCTCGATGAACTTCAGCGCGGTCGAGCCCTTGTGGAACGTCTGCGTGGCGAACCCCGCGTCCTCGAGCTGCTGATGGAGCGTCGCAGCCAAGCTGCGCTCGTCTTCAACAATGACGATGAGGGGTCTCTGCTGGGGGCTCATGCAGAACGAAAAGGGAGGTGGACTGGAGGGGACCGCAAAGGGGGTTTGCGGCGGGGTGCTTACAGATGTAAAAAACAGCCGGAGGTTGCCAAGCCGATTAGAAACCATTTT
>JBEGRN010000061.1:0-7541 GCA_041180425.1 Verrucomicrobiota bacterium | reverse complement strand
GCCGCTCATCTCCATGTCGAAGATCTCCTGGCGGGTCGTCTCCTGCATCTCGTCGTAGAACTTCTTCTGGTTCTCTTCGAAGTCGCAGTAGATGATCTGTTCGATCTTCGGCGGGAGCTCCGGGGCGACGGCCACCTTAGCGCGGCGCAGGATGTAGGGCGCGGCCATCTGCAGCAGGCGGTCGTCGTGCCACTTGCGGTCCTCGGATGCGAGGCGTTCCTCGGGCTTGGGTAGGTAGCCCGGCATCAGGTAGCCGAAGAGCGAGCGCAGGTCTTCGAGCGAGTTCTCGACCGGGGTGCCGGTCAGGATGTAGCGGCCCTTGGCGATGATCTGTTTGACGGCCTTAGTGGCCTGGGCGCGCGGGTTCTTGATGTTCTGGCCTTCGTCGCAGGTGGCCGTGCCCCAGTTGACGAGGGCGAAGGAACCGACGTCGCGGGCCAAGGTGCCGTAGGACGTGATGACGAGGTCGAAGCGCTTGAGGTATTCCGGCGACGATTCGCGGGACTGGCCGTGGTGGGCGAGGACCTTGAGCGCCGGCGTGAAGCGGCGGGCTTCGCGGCGCCAGTTCTCGACGAGCGAGGCCGGGCAGACCACGAGGCAGGGGCCGTCGTCGGGGCGTTCGCGGCGCACGACTTCCATGAAAGCCAAGGCTTGGACGGTCTTGCCGAGGCCCATTTCGTCGGCGAGCAAGCCGCCGAGGTGGTGGTTGTGCAGGTGCCAGAGCCAGGCCACGCCGACCTGCTGATACAGGCGGAGCATCTGGGAGAGCTCGGGGCGGATGGGCGCCGGCTGCAGCTTGGAAAGGTTGCGGATGGCGTCGGAACGCTTGGCCCACGCTTCCGGCGGGGCGAACGCGGCCTGCAGTTCCTCGGCGATGGCGTCGGCGCTGGCGAGGTCGGCGAAGCCGATCTTCAGGTTGAGGTCGAGGTCGACGTCGCGCTTGGCCTCGCCGGTGATGCGGCGCTGCGCGTTGCGGATCGAGTCCATCAGCTCCGGCGTGATGAGGCGCGGGCCGCGGTCCGTGTAGAAGAACATGCGGCCGCTCTTGAGCGCTTCCTGGACGACCTTGGAGCTCTTGCCTTCGGGGTCGATGCCGATGGCGAAGCGGAAGCCGCCGGTCTCTTCCGCCGCGTCGCATTTGGCCTTGGCGAAGTCGACGTTGCGCAGCGAGTGCTTCAGGTTGTGCGTGAAGTAGGAGTCGTTATCGATGCACAGGACCTTGTGGTGGCGGGCCAGGAAGTTGAGGACCTGGATCGTGCCGTTGAGGTACCATTCGCGCGTGGCGGTCTCGAGGACGAAGCCGTTGCGCTGGAGGACGTCGCGGAGTTCGGAGACGGGGCCGCTCGACTTCTGGGGCAGGCGGATGCGCAGCCACTTCATGGAACCGTCGACCCACGGGGCATCCTCTTCGCCGCGGTCCTGCGAGCGGATTTCCTCCTTCTCTTCGTCCAGCGGTTCGCCGCTGTGCGTGGTCTGCGGGGTGCTCTCGGGGTCCTGCAGGTGGGCGTGGACGCCGGCCAACGTGTCGCCTTCCCAGACGAGCGGGGCGTCGGGCGCGTTGGCCATGCGGAAGATGGCGAGGCCCTTGCCGACGCCGAGGAGCTGACGCAGGTGACGGCGGGACAGCGGGAGGAGTCCCTGCAGCTTGCCGCTGCAGAGGTTCTCCAGGATGGCCAGGAAGAAGACCGTATCCGGCTCGATGGTCCAGGCCTTGGTTCGGTCGATGTTTTCCGGCGCCGTCTGGACGCCGTCGATGCGGAGCTCGAGGCGGCAGATGATCTCGTCGCGCTGCGCGGCCGTGGCGATGTTCGGCGGGATGATGAAACGGACCTCGATCGGCGTGCCGCGTTTCGGGGAGAGGTTGAGGGATTTGAGCTTAGGCCCCTGGGGGGCGGCGGTCGGCTCGGTCTTGGCGGTCTTCGGGCTGTCTTTGGCGGCGGGCTTGCTGGCGGCGTCGGGCGGGGCGGCCGTCGGTTTAGGTGGGGCGTCCTCCGTCAGCTTGATTGTGCCTTCCTTGGCGGCGAGGGCGAGGTAGGCGGCGGCGGAGTGTACGCAGAGCTTGCGTTGCCGGACGGAGACCTCGCAGGCGCATTCGTTGCGCTGGAAGGTGATGGAGCGGAGGTTCCAGCGCGCTTCGCGGGATTCGGTGCCGTCGTCGACCAAGGCCTCGACATTGGGGAAGGCCCAGAGGGCTTTCTTGACCTTGCCCTTCAGGACCAGCTGCTTGGCGAGGAGCACGGTCGCACCGCCGGCCAGATCGATGAGATCGTCCTCGGAGAGTGTGGGCAACGGCTGACGCGGAGCCATGGGTGGTTCGTGCGGGAAAGCGGCATGTCCCAGGATTGGGCACGCCGAGAATGAATGCTGGGAAAGACTAACCGCCTTAGAGGGCGACGTCTTGGGCCGGAACCCCAGGGTGCATCTCAAAGACGCCTACCGGGGTGGTCGGACCTGTCATCACGATGGAGAAGTCCGACCCAATGCCAATAATAATCTTCCCGCCCGGCATGTGGACCGTCAAATCCGCGTCTACGAGGCCCATTTTACGGGCTACGGCGGCCGAGGCGGAGGAAGAGGAGCCCGAGGCGAGGGTGTAGCCGGCGCCGCGTTCCCAGATCTCGATTTGGACGTTCTGGCGGTCGACGATCTTCATGAACTGCACGTTGGTGCGGTTAGGGAAATTGGGGTGCGTTTCCAGGGCCGGGCCGTAGGTCTTGGCGAGGTCAGGGGAAAGGTCGTCGACCGGGATGACGCAGTGCGGGTTGCCGACGGTCGCGGCCCAGTACTTGAACGTCTTGCCGTTCACGGTGATGCTTTCGCCGAGGACTTCGCGATCGGCGCCGACGTGCGGGATGACCGGGGCGCGGAACGAGACCTTGCCCATCTCGACGCGGATGCGGCTGCCGCCTTCGAAGACGGAGCAACCCACGAGGCCGCCCGGGGTGTGGACCTTAAATTCTTGGCCTTCCTTCACGCGCTTGGTTTCGAGGAGGTGGCGGCAGAAGATGCGGATGCCGTTGCCGGACTTCTCGGCTTCGGAGCCGTCGGGGTTCAGGATGCGCAGGCCGAAGGCGCCGTCCGCGCGTTCGATCGGGCCGTAGAGGATGCCGTCGGAGCCGAGGCCGTAATGGCGATGGCAGACCTTGCGGATGGCTTCCTGGGAGAAGAGGGGAGAGCAGTCCTGGGGCTCAAGGACGAGGTAGTCGTTGCCGAGGGCGTGGTACTTGAAAAAGCGCATGGGTTCTGGATTGGGAGGTTTACGGGCTTTTGCAAGTCAGCCCTGTCACTGCGGGCTTGGAAACCTTCCCGGGCCTGCTTAGACCCCTCTCATGCGCCTGACCCCCTTGCTGGCATTGTTCTCCGTCGTCTTGGCCTGCGCCGCCGAGCCCGCGAAGCGCCCGCCCAACATCGTGTTGCTCTATGCCGATGACATCGGCTGGGGCGATCTGGGCTGCTATGGTGCGAAGTCCATCCCAACGCCGAACCTGGACCGCCTCGCTGCCGAGGGCCTGCGTTTCACGGCGGGCTATTGCACCTCCGCCACCTGCACGCCCTCGCGTTACTCCCTCCTGACCGGCGAGTATGCGTGGCGTCGCAAAGGCACCGGCGTCTTGCCCGGCGATGCGAACATGATCATCAAGCCCGGTCGCCCCACGCTGCCCGCGAGCCTCGCCAAACTCGGTTACGCCACCGGCGTCGTCGGCAAGTGGCACCTTGGACTGGGCGGAGACACGGTCGACTGGAACAAGGCCATCAACCCGTGTCCGAACCAGATCGGCTTCACCTACTCGTACATCATGGCCGCGACCGGCGATCGCGTGCCGACTGTCTTCGTGGAGAATGGCCTCGTCGTCGGTTTGGACCCCAAGGACCCAATCGAGGTCAACTACAAGGGGCCTTATCCCGGCGACCCCGACCTCAAGGATCCCGCGGTGCGCGCGAAGCTTAAGTTGGACTGGAGCCACGGGCACAACATGGCGCTCGTCAATGGCGTCGGACGCATCGGTTGGATGAAGGGCGGCAAGGCCGCGCTGTGGGACGACGAGACGATGGGCGACGTCTTCGCCGGCAAGGCTTGCGACTTCATCGCGAGCAACAAGGACAAGCCGTTCTTCCTCTACTACGCGTCGCACGAGTGCCACGTGCCCCGCGTGCCCAACCCGCGCTTCCTCGGCAAGACCCCGCTCGGCGCCCGCGGCGACGCCGTGGTGGCCTTCGACGAGCAGGTCGGCCGCATCCTCGCCGAGCTCGCGAAGCACGGCCTCGCGGAGAACACGCTGGTCATCATGTCATCCGACAACGGGCCGGTGCTGGACGATGGTTACAAGGATCGTGCGGTGGAGCTGAACGCCAAGGCCGGGCACGCGCCGGCGGGACCGTTCTCCGGCGGCAAGTACAGCATCCTCGAAGGCGGCACGCGCGTCAGCCTGATCGCCCGCTGGCCCGGTCATGCCCCCGTGGGTAAGGTGACCGACGCGATGGTCTCGCAGGTCGATTTCGCGGCGATCTTCACGAAGCTCGCCGGCGGCGACCCCGCGGAGTTCCTCGCCCTCGATGGCGTCGATGTCTCGGCGGCCTTCAGCGGCGGACCGGGACGCGACCACATCATCTCGAGCACCCAAGCGCTCAATCTCTCCTACCGCGACGCCCGCTGGAAATACATCCCTGGCATGGGCAAGCGCCGGGCGAAGTCCCAGGCCGTTGTCGATCGGAACGAGCAGAACGACGAGGTCGAGAACCTCAACGCCGCCAACGATCGTCTCTTCGACCTGCAGGCGGATCCCGGCGAGAAGCATAACGTCATCAAGGACCACCCTGAGGTCGCTGCCCGGCTCAAGGCCGCGCTGGATGCCGCCAAGGCCAAGGGCGTCGCGTTGCCGCTTCCGCAGTAGCCGATAATCGCTCGATAGCGGGCGTCAGTGGGGCATCTCTCGGCTTGAAGCGGGGAGGGGAGTGTCGATGCTGAGGACAACCCCACCATCCCATGTCCGACAACAAGTTCCTACGCTACGCCCTCGCGGCCGCCGTGATGTTCCTGACCCTCTTCGCATGGGGGGTCTATTTCGTGCCGATGGGCCGCTATCTCTCGGTGGCTTTCCCCGGAGACCCCAATGTCACGGGCTTCGCTTACGGCGCCGGCCCGCTGGCCGCCATGATCTCGGCGCTGCTCGCCGGTTGGTTGGCCGATAAGGCCATCTCCGCGCGCCGCCTGTTCTTCGTCCTCGCCGTGGTCGGGGGCGTGCTCCTCTGGCTGGTGCCCTCGGGCAAGACGGCCTCGGCTTTCTCGGGTCTGCTCTTCTGCCATGCACTCTGCTACTTCGCGGCGCTGCCCCTCCTGAACGCCATCGTGTTGCGCACGCTCGGTGCCGACTCGCAGTACTTCCCTTGGTTCCGTTCTTCGGGCACCATCGGCTGGATCGCCTCGGGGTATGCCATCGGCTTCGCCGCCAAGGCCATGGGCCTCGCCGACGTGGCCACCGACGCCGTCATCTTCAAGATGGGCGCCGTGGCCTTCGTCGCCGCCGGCGTGTTGGCGCTCTTCCTCGCCTCCGAGGACTCCGAGCAGGCCGCGGCGAAGTCCGACGAGCCGACCCCGAGCGTGTTCACGTTGCTCGCGGACGCCAAGTTCATGGTCTTCCTGGTGTTCTCCTTCCTGTTCTGCATCCCGCTCGCGCTCTACTTCACCTACGCCAACACCTTCATCGCCAGCCGCGGCGTGGCGCATCCGGAGGCGGTCATGACGATCGGGCAGTATTCTGAAATCGTCTTCCTGCTCCTGCTGCCGTTCGCCTTCAACTACCTCACGGCCAAGCGCGCGCTGCTTGTCGGCATGGCTTGCTGGGCGCTGCGTTACGCGATCTTCGCGAAGTCCGGCAACACCGAGTGGATGCTCATCACCGGCGTGGCTCTGCACGGCTTGTGCTACGACTTCTTCTTCGTGACCGGCATGCAGTACGCCGACCGCCGCGCCCCGGCGGGCCTCCGCAACCTGGCCCAGTCCGCGGTCTCTTGGGTCACCCTCGGCCTCGGGCTCTGGGCGGGCAACATGATTGCGCCGCTGCTCGACAGCCGCTTCATCGACCGCTCCAACCCGGCCCAACTCGTCTTCAAGGATGAGTTCTGGCTCTATCCTTCGGCCTTCGCGGCGGTGCTGCTCGTCGTCTTTGCTTTGTTCTACCACGACGACACGCGCCTGACCGATAAGGCTAACGGTTAAACATTTCCTTCATGGCTTCCCCTATCCGCATCCTCTGCGTCGGCGCCGGTCACATGGGCCGTTCGCACGCTTTGGCTTACCATAAACTGCCGGGCTTCCAGGTCGTGGGCCTGGTGACGCGTTCCGCGGCTTCCCGAGCCAAGCTCAACCAAGAGCTCGGCGGCGGGTACCCGGAGTTCGCCGATTTCCATGAGGCGCTGAAGGCGACCAAGCCGGATGCGGTCTCGATCTCTAGTTACCCCGATACGCACGCCGAATACACCATCGCCGCGCTGGAGGCGGGGTGTCATGCTTTTGTCGAGAAGCCCCTCGCCGCTTCCGTCGCCGAGGCCGAACAAATCGCCGCGAAGGCCAAGTCAACGGGCCGCAAGGTCGTCATCGGCTACATCCTTCGCCATCACCCGGCTTGGACGCAGTTCATCGCCGAGGCCCAGAAGCTCGGCAAGCCGCTGGTCATGCGCATGAACCTCAACCAGCAGAGCTCCGGCGATAACTGGAAGACTCACCGTGCCCTCATGCAGACCTGCAGCCCGATCGTCGATTGCGGCGTGCACTACGTGGACATCATGTGCCTTATGACGGGCAGCCGCCCGGTCCGCGTGTCCGGCATCGGCGCGCGCCTGTCGGACGAGCTGCCGGCGGGCATGGTCAACTACGGCCAGCTGCAGGTGACCTTCGCCGATGGTTCCGTGGGCTGGTATGAAGCCGGCTGGGGCCCGATGATGTCCGAGGAAGCCTTCTTCGTGAAGGACGTCGTGGGGCCGAAGGGCTCCGTCACGATCGTCGCCGGCAAGGGTGCGCAGGAGGGTAATTCCGCCGACGTCGACGGCCATACCGGCGCCCAGGCGCTCAAGGTGCACCACTCGGCCCTTGGGGCTGACGGCAAGTTCTCCAGGCCCGACCAGCTCGTCCCGACCGAGGCCGACCCTGGCCATGATGGTTTGTGCGAGCGCGAGCAGGTGTACTTCGAGAAAGCCATCCGCGAGAACCTCGACCTCACCTCCCACCTTGACGATGCTGTCAATTCGATGCGCATCGTCGCGGCGGCCGACCAGTCGTTCCGCGAAGGCCGCACGATCAACCTCTGAGTCTTGCCGTGGCGCACCCGAACGTCGTCTTCATGGGCGTCGCCGGCTCCGGGAAGAGCACGGTGGCCATGCATTACGCCAAGGGACGCGGCTTCGCTTTCGTCGAGGCCGACGATTTCCATCCGCCGGCCAACGTCGCCAAGATGAAGTCGGGGCAGCCGCTCACCGACGAAGACCGGGTGGGCTGGTTGTCGGCGATGGCGCAGCGTATCGCCGAAGGGAAGGCCCGCGGCGAG
>JBEGRN010000060.1:0-9981 GCA_041180425.1 Verrucomicrobiota bacterium | reverse complement strand
CCAGACTGCCGTCGTCGCCGCCGATGAGCAGCGCTTGTTCGCCGATGAAAGGGCAGGGCGTGGGAGCGGCCGCGATCGGGCGCGGGAGCGCGGCGATGCGGCGCCATTCCTTGCCGAGGGTGAAGGCGTGGCAATCCGTGAGGTATTCGCGTTCGGCGCCTTTCGCGCCGGCGGTCAACGCCACGCCGCCGAAGAGGAAGAACGTATCCTTCGTCCCCGCGGCCTGCGCGAGCATGCGGCCCCGGTCAGGTTCGCGAGGTCGATGGCGTAGGCCGTCGAGGAGGCGGCGGTCGCATCGGGGCGTTCGGTGCCGCCGGCGACGATCACTTTGCTGCCGACGAGTGCACCGGCCGCGTAAGCGAGCGGGCGAGGCAGGAAGGGGAAGGGGCGGACCTTGAGTTCGCCTTCTTCGACGCTGAGGACGTAGCAGTCCTGATAGTGGCGTTCGGCGTTGGCTCCGCCGATCGTCAGCAGGCCTTGGCGGATGGAGATGCCGACGCCATAACCAATGGGGCGCGGCAACTTGCCGATGGCGGTCCACTTGCGGTTGCGTGGGCCGATCGAGTAGACGGTGTCGTGCCAAGCCTTGGCACCGCCTTCCCAAGCCGGCTTGGCGGGGAAGTTGGAGCCACCTGCCATCAGGAGGAGGTCGCCCGACGTGCCGAGGAAGGCGCCGCCGACGCCAGGGGCGTTGGGAGATTCAGGAATTCGGGACCAGCGCATCGACATCACGACATAAGCAAGACAGACCCCCGCCCCCTGTCCAGAGATTAGCCAGCGGCTATGGCTCATTTACCTAGGATATCCTAGGGTTTTCAGCAGTCCGGTCTGATTCGTCGGGCCACCTGTCTGGCCTGATGGGTTTTGTTTGACACCCTTGCCCGATTATTGCCTTCATTCAGGTCCTTTCGCACTGCCTGGTAGCTCAGCGGTAGAGCAGGTGACTGTTAATCACTTGGTCGTAGGTTCGATCCCTACCCAGGCAGCCAGAAAGGGACTTTTGCGCAAGCCGACCCTCCCGGGTCGGTTTGACGGGCTTCACCTTCTCCTTGACCACGGGGACGGTTGCGGGAGGATGACACCCACTATGGGCCAGCAAACCAACAAAGTCATCAAGCGTCGTCGTCTCCGTGCTTACCTCGAGCGCAAGAAGGAGCGGATCAAGGCCGCCCGCGCCGCCGCCAGCAAGAAGAAGTCCAAGAAGTGAAGCGCTGGGGTGGCATGGCCTGTTGGCAGGCCGCGCTGATCGCGCTGGCCCTGACCGCCTGCGACTCCCCGCCCCCTTCCGTCGTTGACCTGCCTGGCGTGGACTATGTCCACCCGAAGCGTCGCACGGAAGCGGACGTCGCCCGTGCCTCCGAGGCTTTCTACGCCAAGGAAACGCACGGGCAGGACGTGGTTTTCCGCTCGGTCGAACACGAGCAGGCTGGTTATTATTTCTACACCAAGCTCGACATCGACCCGCCGGCTGATGCCCGTTTGGTCTTGGAGGTGGTGCGCAAGGAAGCGACCGCGCCGGAGCGTTATGTTTTCTCCACCAAGGTGCGCCCGCAGTTTCCGGTCGGCGAATACGTCATCGGCCTGACGGGGAAGGACGCGGGTTCTCCCCAGTGGGTCCCGATCGCGTGGCGTCTGTCGGTCGTCGACGCCCAAGGCAAGGTGTTGGCTTCGACGCATAGTTTCCTCTGGGGCTCCCCCACGGATTTCGGCCAGAAGTAAGCCATGGAAGCTTGGGCTTGGACCGCTTGGCGCCCGTTGCGGCTTGCCGATCCGGTGCCGGCGCGGACGTTGCGCGAGCAGCTCGATGGCGGGCAGGCTTTCCGATGGAACGTCGACGATGCTGGTGTCTGGACGGGCGTGTTCGGCACGACGGTGGCCGGGCTGCGGTCGGGCCCGGCTGGCTTGGAGTGGCGCGGTGTGGTTGGGGTGGCGTCGACCGAAGCGGCCCTGCAAACCTACCTCGATGCCCCGGGTGCGCAGGCCCAACTCGTGAACAAACGCATCCTGCAGATCCGCCAAATGGTCGCCCAATTGGCGACGTCGTTGGGCGAGCCGTTGGGCGGAGGCCAGCATGCGCTGCCGACGTGGGCACAGTTGGCGGCCGCGACGGATGGCCAACTGAAAGCCTGCGCGCTGGGTTATCGCGCGGCTTTCCTGCGCGGCACCGCTCGCCGCCTGCAGGCGCGGCCGCGTTGGGCCGATGAATTCCAGGCGCTGTCGACGGCCGACCTGCTGACGGAGCTGCAGTCTTTGCCCGGGGTTGGCCCCAAGGTGGCCGCTTGCGTCGCCCTCTTCGGCTTCGGTCGACTGGAATGTTTTCCGGTCGATACGTGGGTCGTGCAGGCCTTGGCCGCTGCCTACGGGTTCCGTGGCTGGGCGCCCGTGCGGTTGGAGGAATTTGGCCGCGCGCATTTCGGTCCGGCGGCGGGCTTGGCCCAGCAATACCTCTTTGCGGCCGCGCGTGCCGGCGCTCTGCTCAGCCCGTACGCACCGACCGACGTCGCGGTCAAGCCACGCCCCAAGTCGCGCGGACGAGCTCGGCGGTGAGGGCGGCGCTGGGCGGGCCGTGCGCGATGAGCCGGCCTTCGTCCAGCACGAGCACGCGGTCGGCCGAGCGGGCCCAGGCCAAGTCATGGGTCGCCACCAGCACGGCGGCACCGGCTTGCGCCGAGGCTTGGACAGCGCGCGCGACGAGTTCCGCTCGGCAGAGGTCCAGCGCCGTCGTCGGTTCATCCAGCAGCAACACCTTGCCGTAGGCATCGCCGAGGGCGCCGAAGGTCAAGCAGAGGTGCGCCAGCTTCCGTTCGCCCCCCGACAGTTGTGAAAGCCGGCGGGTCGTCAGCGTCCCGAGGCCGAAGCGTTCCAGCCAACGGGTGTACTCCGCGGCCGACGGGGCGAGTGCCCCCAGCTCCGCCAAGGTGAAGTCCCAAGCGCTGGCGGGATGCTGCGGGGCATAGGCACGCCGGCTCGCCAGCCACGCCGGGTCGGCTTGGCGCGGATCGTTCCCGGCGAGCGCGAGTTCGCCCGTGGCTGTCGGCAACAGGCCCGCGCAGGCGCGGAGCAGCGTGGATTTGCCCGCGCCGTTGGTGCCGACGACCGCGACGACTTCGCCGGCTGCCACCGTGAGGGCGATGCCATCGAGCGCGGTATGGCCGGCCAAGTCGACCGAGAGGCGTACGGCGTGGAGCAGCGTTTCACTCATGGCGACGGGAGGCGATCCAGACGAACGCCGGGGCGCCGAGCAGCGCCGTCATGGCCGCGGCCGAAAGCGGCGTCTGCGGCCAGAGCGAACGGCCTAAGGTGTCGGCCAACAGGAGCAGGCCGGCGCCCAGCAAGCCGGCCAGCGGGAGCATGGCCCGATGACGCGGACCGACCAACGCTCGCGCGAGGTGCGGGGCGAGCAGGCCGATGAAAGCGACTTGCCCGACGAGGCAGATCGCCGCGCCCGCGGCGAGCGCGGTGAGGAGGATCCCTTGCCGGCGGGCCCGCGGCACGTCGGTGCCGAGGCAGAAGGCCATGTCTTCCCCGAGGGCGAGGCGATCGAGCGCCGCCGCTTGGGTGAGCAACAGCAGCGCCGCCAAGCCGCAGCCGAGGATCGGCAGCCAAGCCAGCTCGAGCGTCGCCGTGCCGAGCCAATCGCCGGCGGCTCCGTTGACTAAGATGTCGCGCGCTTCGGGGTAGCGCGCCGCGACGAGCAAAGTGCCGGCCGCGGTGAACGCGTTGAGCCCCAGGCCGGTGAGCAAGAGCTTCGAGCTGGAGCCTCCGCGGCCCAGCCAGACCAAGAGCACGGAAGTCGCCAACGCCCCGCCGAACGCCGCGGCGGGGAGCGCCCAGCGGTGGTTCCAAGTGAAGTCCGTGGCTCCTGCCAGCAGGAACGCGATGCCCAGCAAGGCGCCGCCGAAGACGCCGGTCAGCCCAGGGTCCGCGAGCGGGTTGCGGAAGACCCCTTGCTGGTTGGCGCCGCCCAGCCCCAAGGCGAGCCCGGCCGCGAGCGCCGCGAGCACGCGCGGCAAGCGGAGCAGCAGCAGTTCGCCGTTCGTCCCCCAGCCGAAACCGGCGCTACCGCAAGCCAGCGCCAGCAGGGCCAACGCGCCCAAGAGCAGGACCGCGACGGCGAGAACTCCGGCGTGACGCGTCATCGTCACTTCCCGAACAGCGCGTCAAGCGGGTTCCGGGGCGTCGGCGCGGCCTGGTTGCCGGGCTTGGTCGCTCGGTCCGGTTGCACCGTGTTCTGGCCTTGGTAGCTCGCGCCCGAGCGGATGTTGCTGACCGCGCTCTGCAGACGTTCGACGAGGTCGTTCTTGAGGTTGTTCAAGGAGCCCGAGAACTTCACGCCGGGGCCTTTGGTCGAGCCGTCCGGCACGGCGATGCCGTCGGCGAAGCCGAGCAGGGCGAAGTGTTGGGCATACTCGCCTTTGCCGCGCATCTCGGCCTGCAGGTTCAAGGGCCAGTCGGCGAAGCCGAGCTGCCCCCGGGCCCCGATCTCGCCGAGCGCGCTCAGCGTCAGCTCGGCGTTGGAGACTTGGGCCTTGGTGATCTTGATGGTGCCGTCGGGCATGCGTTGCGCGAGGAACTCCGCGCTGTCGTATTGGAAGTTCGCGAGCGACTTCTGCAGCTTGCCCACGGCGGCGACGGCCGCGCCGATGCGCGCGACCTTCTCGCCTTGCTGCTGGTTCTTGGTGAGGACGCCAGCGAGGATGGCGAGACCCCCGACCACTTCCGCGGTGTCGCCGGCTTTGTTGGCCGTCAGCGCCATCGCGCTGTCCTTGCCGCCAAACGCCTGGATGCGCCCGCCCTTGGAGGTGAGGCCGGCGAGCAGGTTCATCTTCGCCGCGAGCGCGTCGAGGTTGCCGGAGACGCCCTCGGCCGAGGCCCAGGCGTCGGCCTTGCCGTCGACGAATTCGCGCAAGGAAGGGAAGGCCGCGGCGACGGAACCGAAGTCGAACTGCGTCAGCGTGACCTTGGAGGTCAGCGCATAGGGGCCGCCGGTGGTCGTCGACTGGAAGGTGAGCTTGCCGCCGCCGCCGAGCGTGCCTTCGGCGACCTTGCCTTGGACCTTCGACAGCGTGACCTGCTCCTCGGTCACGTCGACCTGCAGCGCCACGTTTTGCGCGACGATGCCCTTGGCGTAGGCCTTGCCGATGCGTACTTGCGCTTGGCCGAACTGGTTGTGCCAGAGCGGGACGGCGTCCTTGGCGGTGTTCGGCTTGACCGGCTTGTCGGTCGGTTCCTCTTCGGCCTTGGAGAGCACGGCGAGGAGGTCGTCGCCGGCCACGTTGGGGAATTCGGCCAAGACCTTCCACTCGGTGCGTTCGCCGTGCTTGACCTGCTTGACGAGGAGCTGGCCCTCGGAGACGCCGTCGGCCTCGATGCGGACGCGGCCCGCAGCGTCGAGGCCCTGGGCGTTGGGCGTGTAGGCGCCGCTGAAGGCGACGGCCTTGACCTTGCCTTCGCGCTCCTTGAACGCGAGTTCCTTGAGGTTGAGCGTCGCTTTGATCTCGCCGGTCGGCGCCATCGTCGCCGTGGCGAGGTAGCTTCCGGTCGTGATGACGTTGAGCGCTTCGGCGAACGGCTGCTCGGCCATCGCGCCCAGGTTGCCTTGCAGGCGCATCGTGGTGGGCGCGTCGCCCATGCCCCACGACAGGTCGCCCGCCGCCAGCACGCGGCCGCGGTTCACCAGTTTCGCTTGGTTGAAGGTCAGCACGCTGGTCTTGTCGCCGAAACTGAGGTCGAGCCCGGCCGCGAGGTCGCAGTGGCTGACCCAGAGCTTGTTGCGCCAGCTGACGCTCGTGTCGACGAAGGCCACCGGGGCGCCTTCGGTGCGGATGAACAAGCCGCCCGCTTTGAAGCCGACGACGACGTCGGCGCGGTCGAGGTTGCCGGAGAGCTTCAGCCCGGGGACCAGGGCGGCGAGGGATTCCAAAGGCAACTTCGCGGCGCTGGCTTCCACGAGCACGCCTGCCGGCTTCTCACCGGAGAAGGGGAAGGCCTGCCGCAGCTTGAGGCTGAGCAGGTTCTCGCCGCCACGGGTGATGCGGGCTTCCAGCGCGGTGAGCGCCGGAGCCTTGCCGGCGTCGGCGCCCACGGCGGTCTTCGCGAAGACGCGGATTCCGGCGAGCTTGTCCTTCGGCAGGTCTTCCCAGCCCGGTTGTTCCGCCAGTTCGGCGATGCCGACCTGCGCGTTGGCCGTGACCGACCAAGCGCCGTCCTTGCCCGGGCGCACGACGGCGTCGCCCGCGGCGATCTGGCCGGCGGCGGAACTGAGCGAGAACGGCGCGATGAAGATGGCGCCGCCTTCGGAACGGAGCGGGAGCTGTGCGTCCACTTCCTTGAGCAGCACCTTGCCGTCTCGTTCGAGCGTGAGGCCGGCGAACGCGTGCGTCTTCACCGTGGTGATGGTCGGTTCGCCTTTGACGAGGGCCAGTTCCGCTTCGCCGGTCCAGCGGCCCGCGGTGGCGGTCAGGTTGGCCATCGCCAAGAACGGCGTGAGCGAGACGAGGTTCGCGTCGCGGGCCGTCACGGTGAGCGCGGCTTCGTCCGGAAGCTTGCCGCCGGTAAGGTGCAGCGGCTTGGCGAGGAGCAGGGAGATGCCGTTGCCGGAGACATCCAGCTGCTCGACGTCAAAGCCGTCGGCCGCATTGCGCGCCTGCGCCTTGATGGTCCAAGACGAGACGGTCTGGCGGGGAATCGCCTTGGCGAACTTGGAGAGGTCGGTCCACGTCGCCTTGACGTCCGTCTGGACGGCCCACGTCCCGGCGAGCGGCGCGGTTTGAACCTTTACGAGGCCGGCCAATTGGCAGTCGGGCAGGCTAGAGCTGAGGATGCCGAAGCGGGTCGGGTCGACCGCGAGGTTGGCTTCCAAGGCGAGCGTGCCTTGGTCGGCGGTCCCTTGGAATTTGACGGCGGGGCGGCCGCCCGCGTCGCGGATCTGCCCGGTCAGCGCCAACGGTTGGGTCGGTTCATGTTGGCCACGGAGTTCGAGGCCCATCGCGCCGGCCGCCAAGGGGCTGTCATCCTTGGCGATGACGCTGAGCTCGAAGGAGCGGATATCGGCGGAGAGGTTCTGCACGTCGAGGCCGGCCTGGCCGAGCGGACGTTGCATCTGTCCCTTGAGGATGATTTCGGCGCGTGGGCGGGTCGTCGTATTGCCGACCTTGAAGCCCGGCCACATCACGCCGGCGCGCAGGTTCAGGGCACCGGCTGAGTCGAGCCCTTCGCCCACGAAACTGAAGCGGATCTCTTGACCCTCGGCCAAGGTCACGCGGCCGTTGGCGGAGTAGGGCCCCACTTTGAAGGCCGGCAGCTTGGCGGCCGCGGCCGGCGCGGCGTTGGTTGGCACCGTCGGTTTGGCGGGGAGGCGCGCGGAGAGGTCGAGGTCAAACCCGCGGACCACGATCTTCTCGAGCGTGTAGGTGCCGAAGACCGAGGCCCACACGTCGGCTTTCCCGGTTGCGCTGGCGAGCTTCACCTTGGTGCCGTCGGCCAGCGTCAAGTCGACGCCTAACACTTCGAACGAGCCGTCGAGCGCAGCGGAGACCTTGCCGACGCTGCCTTTGATCTGGGCGTCCGCCAAGGCGGCGGCGACGCGTTTGCCGAGCGGGTCGGGTTTCAGTTCCGAATCGATCCAGAGGACGGCCCCGCCGAGCAGGACGACGAGGGCGCCGAGGGTCCAAAGGGTGAGGCGAAGGGCACGGGGCATGGGACGATGCCTCCAGATTGGCCTCGTTCCGGCGACGGGCAACAAAAAGCCCGGTGGAATTGCTCCCACCGGGCTCGCGGTTGACTCGGGCTGGGCCGTTTAGGCCTGCGGCGGCTGCTGCGGAGGCTGGGGCGCCGAGCTCCGACCCGCGGCGCGCTTCTTGCGGAGGAAGAGGGCCTTCTGCTGCTCCACGTCTTCGTCGAAGACCATGGAGTTTTCCGCCACATTGACGGACTTGATGCTTCGGGTGAAGTTGCGGCTGGCGTAGCGCAGCTCCTTCATCGCCATGATGCGGTCCTCGTCGAGGAGCCGCGTCAGGTAGTCGATCTTCTCGCGGGCCCACGAGGAGAGGTCCGTCTGCTGGCTCAGTTCGGTGAGCTTCTGCTTCGCTTCGGCCACTTGGCCGCTGCGCACGAGCGCCTCGACCACGTCGAGCTTTTCCGCCGTCACCGCTTCGCTGACCGCGGCCGCGATGTGCACGTCCGGCTGCAGCGTGCTGAACGCCGCGAGGTCGACTTCCGGGAGCGCCAGGATCTGCGGCCCGAAGGTGACGGCCGTGCCGTCCTTGGTGACCGCCGAGAAGTTGACCGCGAGCAGGGAGTCGGCCTTGGCGTTGGCGCCGATCTTGAGTTCGACCACGGCCGTCAGGGCCGAGCCCCAGGGCAGCGTTCCGAGCTTGCGGGACAGCGTCACGCCGTCTTCCAGCAATTCGCCGAGCAGGCGGGCCTGCACGTCGCTCCCGCCTTGGATGCTGACCTTGACCTGCCGCAGGAACGCGCTGGAGAGGATGGCGAACTGTTCTTCGAAGGCTTCGCTGAGGTCATCGGCCGTCTGGCCGAAGTTAGCCGCGCCTTCGCCCGCCTTGGCCATGCCCGTGAGCAGGGACTCGTTGAACCCGTGGCCGAGGCCGACGGTCGAGGTCGTGATGCCCGCGCCGGCCGCCTTGGCGACATGTTCGAAGATCTTCCCTTCTTCGACCAAGCCGTGGTTGGCCTGGCCATCGGTGAGCAGGATGACGCGGGCGATGCGGTCCTTCTTCACGAACGGCGCGAGCTGCTTGACGCCCTCCTGCCAGCCGTCGAAGAGGGCGGTGGAGCCGCCCGAGTCGATGTGGCGCACGCGGTTGACCAAGTCTTGGGCGTCGCCGACGGCGACCAAGGGCTGGACGACGTTCACATGGTCATCGAAGGCCACCACCGCGACACGGTCGTCGGGACGGAGACCCTGGATGATGCGGACGGTGCTCTCGAGGGCGGCCTTGAGGGGGGCGCCGCTCATGGAGCCGGAACGGTCGATGACGACGGCGAGGTCGAGCGGGGCGCGCTGGGAGGCCGCGGTGTTCTCGGTGGCGGGTTGAGCCGGAGCGACCAGACGGACGAGGACGTGCGTCGCCTCGGCGGCGGCACGGAGGAAGCCCTTTTTCAGGGGCAGGATTTCGATGGTGGGGGAGTGCATAGGAGCGATCATACGAAGACCACTATGCATACCATCCTAAAACTGTCAACACCACCAGAGCATCTTTTTTGTTATTAACACCAGAAAGATACTGTCATAAATCTACCTCAAACCCTTAAGTAACTATCTTTCAATGCTTTACGGAACTTATCGACGATTTCATCGAGTTCCTCCTCGGTCGGGCGGCCCCGGTTATCAATGTGGAAGGAGGCTTCACACCAGTGGGCTAGGCGCAGTCGGGTCCACCGTTCGCGCTTAGGTTCTTCGCCTCGCGAGGTGGGGTGGAAGGCGAGGAGCTGCTGGTAGAGTTCGCGGACTTCGGGCTCCAGGTCCGGGCGCATGGACTCTTTGATCACCAGCTTCCGGAACTGTTGGGCTGGCATGGGCGACTCCGCGAGGTCGCGCAAGTGCTGGTAGGCCTCGTTCGCGAAGCGGCTCTTCCGCGGGGGCGGCGCTCCGGCATCCGCTTCGGCGACGCTGTCGGCGTCAAAGGACGCCATGCTGTAAAGGCGGTTGGACCGCATCGAGGCGGGGCGCACATGCCCTTCCGGAGCCTGCGGGGAGGCGGTGCGGAAGAAGAGCCGTTCGGCCTCGTTGGGCTGGGCCAATTCGTCGATCAGCTTGTTCAGCTTGTCGACGTGGGCGTTGTCCTTGAGGAGGTTCCGGATGCGGTCGAGTTCCCAGCCACGTTCGGCCAGGAGCCGCGCCAGCAGGAGTTGACGGACTTGGAGGCTGCCGTAGTTGGCCTTGCGTCGGTCGTCGTTGGCCCGCTCGGGCTTGGCGATGAGGTTTTCGTAGGTGTAGAAGCGGACGAGGCGCTCGGTGGC
>JBEGRN010000059.1:0-14082 GCA_041180425.1 Verrucomicrobiota bacterium | reverse complement strand
GGCCTCGCACATGCTCCAGGAAAGCAAACTTGTCCCGTATCGCTACATCATGGTCAACGCCGCCGTTGCCGCCGAAGCCTACGGGTATAACGACGAAACGCAGGCGCAGGAGATGGCTGAAGCCTCGTGGAGACCCTACAACACGCGCCTCTTTGCCTCGGAATGGTGCAACTTGCCGTTTCTGCCGGGAGACCGACGTAAACTGGTTACCTGGCAGAACCGATTCCAAACTGTCGCTCAAGGAGGCTACACCATCAACTGCTACTCAGGCGGAGATGAAGTGGTTATGTGCCCAAAAACCATGACTAATGCGGGGGTCTGGGAGGACATCTACCGCTGGGGTGAAGGGGCATGGAAGACGCAAGAACTCCTGAAGGGCAACTACAGCTTACCTGCATTGACGATGTCGGAGCGGCAAGGTGGGTGGGGGTTTAACGGTGATTGGGACACCAACAACGTCTGGGCTTGGCCTCCCATCCGCCAGACAATGAGCCCGGCGGATACTGATCAATACATCACCAATGACATGCTGATCGGAAAGCCCTTCTTCAGACCCTTCCAAGAAAGCGCCCTGCACTACCGCGTCGGCATGCTGCACCAGACCGAATGGGCACTGGACCGAAAAAATACCTGGTATGACGTGCTGGCCCGAGGCATCCCCGCGAGTTCGTTTGCAGCAGGCGGGATTCCCCTAAGCCTTAAAGGGATTACTAGGAATCAGCCTGTCACCAACTACAACCTAGAAGAAACGGGGCGATCAACTGAGTGGCCGGAACAAGGCCATGGCACTAAGGGAACTAAAGGACGCTGGCTGCACAGCGACTTCAAGAACGTCGCCCTCCCCTACGACCACCCATTCTTCAGTTACGTGATTGAACAAAGCCGATGAAAACTTCCCTTGTTATGATGATAGCAACGACCTGTGCTTGGGTCGTTGTTGGTATGGCTCAACCTATTAATGAGAAACTACAACGCCTTCAGGCGTCGCCCAAAGAACTGACCATTTACGTGGTCGACGAAGACGGGAAGCCCTTAGCGGGCGCCCGCGGGGACAGCATCAGCTTCAATCCCAAAAATGGGGGGCACGGGGGTGACGAATGGGTCGCGGATCAAAACGGGGTCTTTGTGTGCAAGGACCCGCCCTACTTCTTCACGACAGACATGCGTATCACCTTAAGCAGCGGCGACGCTGCAGCAGGCTGGAAGTCTTATGACGTCACCATGACCCAATTTGACTTCATTCGCTTCCAAGAGCCTAAACTGGCTCTCAAGGTCACCCTGCCTTACGTCCGTAAACCCATTCCCCTAAAGGCGAAGCAAGATGCCTTTCGACACCGCCGCGTCAATGGCCCCAAAGATACGGAACCGAGCGATCCGAGATTGCCTGACTTGGCTATCACCGAAGTGGGCTACGACGCCGAACTCCTGGAGCCGATGCCACCTCACGGACAAGGCAAGCACACGGACTTCACCATCAGGGTCACCAGCGTGTTCCGTGGATTTGAAAACGCTAACCTTGAGCGTCGAGCAGTAGTAGATTCTGAAATTAAGACCTTCAGCTTCGATGAAGGTAAAGTCCGCTACGGAAATTGGACCCACTCCGTGACCTTCCGTTTCCCGAACAAGGGAGACGGCATCGTCCTCAGTCCGCAATTCTGGCCTTATTGCAAACTGACGGTACCACAGAAAGCCCCTGAGGACGGCTATAGTCCCGAGCTCACGCTCAAGGAGGAGGTAAGACAGGTCTATAAACTCTCTACCCTCTCCAACTATAGAGAAAAACTGCAGAACAACGGGATGTTCCTGCGCGTTCGCACCCAACTGGATAAGGACGGCAACGTGGTCTCGGCCCACTACGCTAAGTTGGTCTCGCCCCAAGGCGCCGGCAACGGGTTCAAGTTCTTCTACAACCCCACGCCCAACGACCGCAACCTGGAGTACGACCTAAAGACCAACCTCAGGTGGCAGGAGCTCAACCCCAGCAAGGCGGAACCGCCGCCATGGGACGACATCTACCGCCTGCGTTCAAATTAACCCCAAACAAAAGGGGCCGGCAAAAGCCGGCCCCTTTTTCGTCGTCAGACCGAAGCTTAGCCTTGCTGGGCTCGGGCGTCTTCGCGGGCCTGGGAGGCCGTGCTGTCGGCCCAGAGCTGCTGGGTGACCTTCAGGAGTACGTAGCCGCTTACGAGGAACACGCCTGTGAGAATCCACGCCATCTTGAGACGAGAAGGATCCCCCGCAGCATAGAGGAAGTTGCCGATGGCGAAGAGCGAGGACCAGATGACCGTGCAACCGGAGATCCACCCCAAGAAGGCAGCGCCGATGCGGTTCTCCTCGGCAACCTCAGCGTCGGTGACGCCGGCTTCGGCGCGGATAGCCGTCCAACCTGGACCCACGGGCTTCACCTTGCGGCAGAAGGCAATCAGCGTAGCCTTGTCGGTAGCCGGAGCCAAGAAGCAGGCCGAAAGCCAGCAGAGACTCGTCAAGCCGACCGTCCAAAGCGTACGATGGGCGAAACCGCCGCCGAAGAGGGCGTCAGCATGCCCGAGGTCGGTTAACCCCTTCACGACGAGACCAGCGGCCACCACCAAGAGGCCCGCGAGTCGCAAGGAGGTGTGGAGCGTCGGGTCACCGGCGACATCGGCCACGAAGAGACGGCGCACCACGAAGGCGAGGGACGCAAAAGCCATGACGATGGTGATGGAGTTGGGGACCGAGGTCAGCATGACGAACGCCAGAGGGAGGAACGGAAGCAGATAACCCGCAACAACCTTGGCCGAGAACTCCGGCTTGTATTCGGCATCGGCGGCGACGCCGACCAAGAGGAGCAAAGACCCAATGGCCGCCAGGACCAGGCCGCCCGAGCCCGGGCCGAACTTGTCGCAGAGCAGGAACATGGCCGTGACCGCAACGGAGGAGACCATGGCGACCACTTCAGCCCACGCATTGACGCGGTACCAGTACCAACGAATGATATACAAGCTCCCCGTACCAGCGCCAACGCTGATGAGGACCTGGAAGGCCGACTGCGCGGACTCCAGGGTGTAGGAGAGGGCTGCCGCGATGACGTAAAGGGCCACCGTGCTGAAACGACCCACGTTGATGTAATGGGACTCGGCGGCGTCTTTGTTCACGAAACGGCGGTAGAAATCGTGCACGAGGTAGGAAGACCCCCAGTTGAGGTGCGTCAGGATCGTCGACGAGTTGGCGGCGATGAGTCCACCGACCATCAGGCCGACGAAGCCGACCGGCAGGAACTTGAGCATGGCCGGGAAAGCCGAGTCATGACCGATCTTCGCCGGATCCGCTAACGGGAAGGCGGTCTGAATCGAGGCAAGGTCAGGATAGATGATGATCGAACACAGCGCGGTGATGATCCACGGCCACGGGCGCAGGACGTAGTGGGCGATGTTGAAGAAGAGCGTGCCGCCGAGGGAGTCCTTTTCGGACTTCGAGGCCAACATGCGCTGGGCGATGTAGGAACCGCCGCCGGGCTCGGCGCCAGGGTACCAGTTGGCCCACCAGCCAATGGCGATCGGCACGATGAAAATCATCAGCGCTAGCTCCGACATCGAGAAGTTCGGCAGAACATCCAGGATCGGCTGACCCTTACCGTCGCTGACGGACATCGTCGGAACCCCGGCGGCCGACGTGACTACCTGGGTGTCGGAAAGCTTCACGACGAGGGCCTTGAGACCAGCCCAAGCGCTGTCGTCGTTGACGAGTCGGCGACCGACTTCCTTCAAGGCAAACCAAGCGGCGGCGAAGACGGCCGTCATCTTGATGAAGAACTGCACCATATCGATGACCAGGACGCCCCAGAGTCCGGAATGCTGCGCGAAGAAGATATTGAGCACGCCGCAGATCAGGATGGTCTGCCAAGCAGGCATGCCGAAGAGGATGTTAGCGATCTTGCAGGCGGCCAAGGTGACCATGCCCATGATGAAACAGTTGAAGAACAGGCCGAGGTAGACGGCGCGGAAGCCACGGACCACCGAAGCCGAAGCCCCCGAGTAGCGGTGCTCGTAGAACTCGAGGTCGGTCATGACGCCGGAGCGGCGCCAGAGGCGGGCGAAGAAGAAGACGGTGGCCACGCCCGTGAGCACGAAGGCCCACCACTGCCAGTTACCGGCGACGCCGTACTTACGGACCTGCTCGGTGACCCAGTTCGGGGTGTCGGAGGAGAAGGTCGTGGCGACCATCGAGAGGCCGGCGAGCCACCACGGCACCGAACGGCCCGAGGCGAAGAACTCGGAGGTGCTTTCGCTCGAGCGCTTGGCGTAGAACAACGCCGGCACGAAGCAGATCAAAATCGACGCCGCGACGATGGCCCAATCAATCCAGGTGAGGTGCATAAAAGGTCAGGGGGTATGTCTCTGATTTCCCAGAAACACACCCCCTTGGCAACAGTCTTCCCCTGAGGGGAAAGACCGATAACGATTATTTAGCAGGGATCTCGTTCAGCGTGTACCAACCTTCATTGTGCCAGAGCGCATCGCCTGCCTTGTTGCGGACGCCATCGGCGACGAGGTGATGGATGTGGCCACGCACGAGGCCGTCGACGACGAGGCGTACCTTGAGGCCATCGGCCGAAACCGTGGCGGACTTCACCGTCGGCTTGGTCTGATCGACCTCGGGGCTACCGTAGGCGGACTGGTAGATGTAGGTGAACGTATCCAAGGAGTAGTTGGCGGCGTCACCGGCCGTAGCGGCGTCGACCGGGTGCGTGAAGGTCACTTCGAAACCATCGGCGCGCGCGGAGATGTCATGCATCTCGAACGGCACGACGCCCTTGTAGCGGACGCGCTCGAAGGTGAACGGCTGCGAGCCGCGCGAACCCCAACCGCGGTTGGTGCCGCCGATGAAGAGCGTGCCGTCTTCCTGGTCCATGCGCACGGGCACGAGGCCAGCTTCAAAGCCCTGGAGGAAGTGGAACACCGCGCCCTGGTAGAGGCCGTTGACGACCTCGAGGTTGATGCGCTGGACCTGCGAGGCGGTCTGCTCGCCGACGAACATCTGGTTGGCCCACGGACCCCACTTGCCCTTGGTCATGTCGCAGGCGATGCCCGAAGGGGAATTACCGACCTTGCCGTGCGGCAGGATGACGGCCGGGGGCACGAACTCAGGGAACTTGAGGCGCTCGGTCAAGATGCGCGAACCGCTCTGGGGTTCCGGCGGAGCCGGGAAGTCGGAGAGCTTCGAGGACTTGTTGCCCGTCGGGTTGCCCTGGAAGGATCCGGGGCGCAGCCACTTCAGCGAGGAGGAACCGTTCCATACGCCTTGGTTGTCGGTGTAGAACATGTCGCCCTTTTCGTTCGCACCGATGCCGCCCGGGGAACGGATACCCGAGGTGGTCGGGATCATCTTACCTTCGGGGGTCACGCGCACGCACCAGCCGCGCCACGGGGAGTAGGCGTGGAAGGAGCCGGTGAGGCAAAGCACGATCCAGACGTTACCGTCCTTGTCAGGCTCGGAACCAAAGGCGTATTCATGGTAGTCGCCGTTGATGCCCCACTTGGCGCAAATGGTATCGAAGCTGTCGGCCTTGCCGTCGCCATCGGTGTCCGTCAGGCGGGTGTGCTCGGGACGCTGGGTGAGGTAGAGCGAGCCTGCCTTGTAGAACATGCCGAGGGGCTCGTGCAGGTTGGAGGCGAACTTGGTCCACTTGACCTTGGACACGTCGGCCTCGTAGGCGCCTTCGCAGATCCAGACGTCGCCGCGACGGGTCGCGATGGCGACCTTCTTGCCGGGCATGAGGGCGATCGAGGAGACCTCGACGACCTCGCCGGGCGGGGTCGGGATCTGGACGCGTTAGCGCCAACGCTTCGGGACCGGCCACGGCCTTCTTGTTGGCCGCCGGCTTCGCATCCGCCTTCTTCTTCGCCTGCGCTTCCGCGAAGGGAGCGAGGGCGAGCAAGGCCAAGAGAGTGAGGGTGAGTTTTTTCATATTAAAGATGTGGCTGGGGATTAGCGGAAGGAGTAACCGAGTTCGGCGTATTCGCCGGGCTTGAGCGTGAGGACGAGGTCCCCGCCGACCACCGTCGGAGCGGTGCCGGAGAGCGCACGCACCACGAGGCGCGGACCGATTTCCAGGGAACCAAGGTTGGACTTCACGGCGAGGCCGCGGGAGAGGACGATCGTCACCGGCTTGTCGCCGGCGGCGACGAGCTTGCGTGCCAGACCCGCCGAACCACGGGCGTCGGCGGGCGTCCAGGCATCCGTGAAGCTGAAGCCTTCCCCAGCGACCTTGAAGGTCGGGTTGCCGTTCTTGTCGAGCTGGTAGCCTTTGAATTCGGCGGCGACGTTCACGACCTTGAAGCCGGCGTCCTTGCCGCCGTCCTTGCTGACCTGATAGGAGACAATGGCGCCGCTCGGAGCCGCCGGGCCAGAGACGACCGCGCCATCCGAGACCTTGACCACGCCGTCGCCCGCCGGGGGCTCGTTGCCAGCGCCGCGATCGGTCCAATGATGGGAGCCGTCCATGAACTTGCCGGTCCAGAGGAGTTCGACCGCGCAGTTGTCGGCGCTGTAGGTCAAGTTGGTGGCGTTCGGGAAACCAAAGCCGAGAGCCCGCGGAGAGGTGCCACCGATGAAGTTGCGGTAACTGGCGGTGTAGCCGTCCTTGGCTTCGATCGGGATGGGCGTACGCTTAGCCGCGGCCTTGCCGGCGCCGCCGGGCTTGGTGTTCGAGAGCCACTTGAAGTCCTTGTCCTTGGGGCCCTTGTAACCGAGATGGATTTCCTGCTGGCCGGCGACCTGGATGTATTCGAGGCGGAAAGGAATCGCGCCCGCCTTGAGCAGCACCGGCACTTCCTTCTTACGTCCGCCGATCGGGGCGATGCCCTTGACCTCGGCGATGCGCTCGCCGTTCACGTACAAGGCGCCGAAGTCGTCGCAATCAAAGTAGAAGGTGTACTTGCCTTCTTCCTTCGCGTCGAACTTGGCCTCCCAGACCATGGCGAACTCCTTCTTCAGGCCGGACTGCTCCGGGCTGACGATGCCGGTGTTCTCGTCTTCGATCTGCGCGGGCTTCAGCTTGGCGAAATCGGGCAATTCCTTCCACTCGCCCTTGTACATCGTGCCGACGAGGTTCACGAGGGCCGTCTTGGCGGGCGGGAACGGGTGGGCCTTCAGCAGTTCGGCCGCGGTCCACGGCGTGGTGCGCGCAGCGGTGGCAGCGCGGACCGACTTCACGAGCTCGGGGGTCACGGCCCCAGCGTTGCCCGCGAAGGTCTTGCGCACGTAGGTCAGCGCGGCGGCGATCTTCTCGTCGCTCAACACGGCGCCCTGCGGCGGCATGTCGATGTTGTAGGTCTTGCCGGCGACTTCGACCGGACCGGTCAGGCCGTTGAGGACGATCTTGATGGAGCGCTCGGCTTGGCCCTTGGGCCAATCGCTGCCGACCAAGGGAGGCAAGCCGTTGAGGCCTTTGCCATCCGGGCCGTGGCAGGCCACGCAAAGGGTGTTGTAAACCTGGGCACCGTCTTCGGCGGCCAAGCATACGGTAGTGGTGGCCACGAGGGCCAGGAGCGCGGGGAATCGCATGGGGATGGGGACAGTCAGTTTAATCGTGGGTTCCGAGCAAATGAAAAAGGGCCGCGAACTGGTCCGCGGCCCTTTAAAAACCTTCAAATAAGACGCTTAGCGGGCGCGATACTGGCCGCGGGGGTCATAAATCCACCACGCGTCGAAGGGATTGGAGAGCGGCGGGAGCTCGAAGTAGGTGCGGCCCTTGTCGTCGGTCTTCTGGACGACGCCCGAGGCTTCCGCCGCGGCGGTCCGAGGAGTCGGGAGGGTCATGACGGTCGGGGCAGCGGGCAGGAGGTCGAGCACCGCGGTTTCTTCGATGCGGTCCACGACGTTGTCGATCCACTTGAGCTCCTTGGCCTTCTCGCCGAAGGCCTGCCAGTCGCCGGTCGAGTCGTTCGCGTACATCTGCTTCACGAACTCCGGCAGGGTCAGGCCCATCTTCTTGGCCACCGGCGTGCCGAGACGTTCGAACCAGCGGTTGGTGAACTCGATCTGCTCCTTCAGGACGGTCATGTTGCCGCGGGCCGTGTTGGACACCTGATGGTGCAGGATGATGGTGTTCGGGTAGCAGTAGGAACGCTCGGCGAGCGTCGCGATCACCGCGGTCATCGAGGCGGCGAAGCCCTTGACGACGACGTAGACCGGCGCCTTGGAGGCCGCCATGGCCTTCTGGATCTGGTAACCGGCGGCGACGGAGCCGCCCGGGCTGTTGTCGACCACGATGAAGATCGGGAATTCCGCGGACTGGTTGTTGTAGAAGTTGATGCGCTGGCAGACGTAGTCGGCTAGGTTCTCCGTCACGGCGCCGTTGAAGGCGATGCGGCGGTCGCTGATCACCAGCGTGCCGTCGACCAAGGGCTCCTTGAGGTACTTGGGCTTGGCCTTGGTGGCGACCTTGCGGGCCTCCTCTTCCTTCTGGAAGCGGGAGATCTCGTTGGTCAGGCGGGAGATGGTGTTGGCGGCTTCGAGCTGGAGCTGCTTGGCCTCGGCTTCGAGCTCGCGGATCTTGTTGTTGCGCTCGGTCAGGCGGGCGGTCGAACGGGCGGATTCCAACGCGGCCTGGCGTTCAAGCTTCGCGCGCTCGTCTTCGAGGGCGGCGGCTTCGGCGGCGGCCTTGGCCAAGCGGAGGGCGCGTTCCGCGGCGAGCTTAGCGGTCTCGGCGTTCAGCGGGGCGAGTTCTTCGGTGCGCTTGGCTTCGGCCAAGGCGACTTCGGCGTCAATGCGAGCCTTCTCGGTGCGCATGCGGTCGGCTTCCTTGAGGGCAGCCTTCTGTTCAGGGGTGAGTTCCTCGCGGTTGATGCCCGGACCAGGGGCGACCGTGGTCGCGCCCGGCTGGGCGGTCGGCAGGCCACCGGTGGCTGGGGCACCGGTCGTGCCGCCAGAGGCGGTCCCGGCGGACGTGCCCGCCGGCGCGGCGTTCGCCGGAATGACGATGACGCGGCGCGTGGTCTGCTGCGCGAGCACCGGGGCGGTGACCAAGGCGGCCAGCGCGAGGAGACGGAAGGTAGAGGTGAGGTTCATGATGAAAGGGAGTGTGGTTGGGTGGAGAAAAAGTTTTAGCGGATCACGTATTCGACCGTGGGGTCGTACATCCACCAGAGGTCGCAAGGGCCGGCCGGTTCGATCTCCTGCCGCGCGCGGCCCGTTGCGGGGTTCGTGTCGCCGAAGCCGGTGAGCGGCAACGGCGCGGGCGCCGGGGCCGCCGCCGCCGAGGTGAAGCTGTCCTCGTTCATGCGTTCGACGACGTCGGTCACCCATTTACGCTGGCCCGCTTCGTCGCCATGGACCTTCCAGTCGCCGGTGACGGTGGCCTTATACATATCCGCGATGAAGTCGTCGAGCGGCACGCCGATGCGGGCGGCGACCTTGGTGAAGATGCGTTCGCACCAGACCTTGCTCCACTTGAGCTGCTCCTGCATCTGCGTCATGTTGCCGCTGACGCCGGTCGAGGCTTGGTGGTGCAGGACGATGGTCTGCGGGTATACGAACGAGCGCTTGGCCAGCGTGGTGACGATCGCCGCCATCGACGCACAATAGCCTTTCACGACCACGAAGACGGGCGCCTTCGAGGTCTCCATGGCCTGCAGGATCATGTAGCCCGACATCACCGAGCCACCTGGGGAGCGGTCGATGACGATGAAGATCGGGGCTTCGGTGTCCTGCGCGTTGAAGAAGGCGATGCGGTCACAGACCGAACGGGCGAGCGCGTCGTTCACCACGCCGTTGAAGGGGATGCGGCGGTCGCTGATGTGCAGGACGCCGTCGATGAGCGGGTCCTTCGGGTAGGTCATCTTCGCCTGGCTGGCGACTTCGGAGGTCTTCTGCTGGAGGCGCGCGATGGTGGCGACCGAGGAAACCTTGGCGTACTCCAGCGTCACCTGAGCGAGGGCCAACTTGGCTTCGGCTTCGAGTTCCGCGCGGGCGCGGTCCTTGTCGGCGGCGGCGGCGGACGCGCGCGCATAAGCCACCGAGGATTCCAAGCCGAGGCGGGCGCGTTCGGCTTCCTGCGCGGCGGCGGCGGCTTCGGCGCGGGCAGCCCGGACCTGCGCTTCGGCTTCGAGTTTGCGCATCTCCAGGCTATTGGGAAGTTCAGCCAAGCGACGCTTCGCGGCGGCGAGGTCCAAGCGGGCGCGGATGACTTCGGCCTCGACCTCGGCCTTGATCGTCTCGGGCGACTTGCGGGTGGAGAACTGCTGCGCAGGGAGCGCGGCAGTCAGAAACAAAAGGGCGAGGACCAGGCGGGGCATGGGTGGGGAAAGGTGTTTTTGTCAGATAAATGGCTTCCTTGAAGCCCTATTTTCGCAAATCTACTCACATGGAAGCCGACGCCCCCATCCGCCTGCGCAACCGCCACACCGGTGGCGATGAGATCGAAAAGGTCTACGGAGAGGCCTGGCTGAAGCGGATTTACGGCAATCCCCTCGGGCAATTGACGCTGCACGCCGCGGCGAAGCGCTCCTTTGTCTCGAAATTCTACGGCTGGGCGGCCGACCGCCCAGGCAGCGCCAAACGAGTGAAACCCTTCATTCGAGACTTCGGCCTCGATGTCAGCGAATTCGCCGACCCCAATCCCGATTCGTACCAGACCTTCAACGAGTTCTTCTACCGCAAACTCAAGCCGTCGGCTCGCCCGGTCGACCCGCGACCGGAGATGGCGGTGTTGCCGGCCGACGGACGGCATCTAGGCTTCCAAGATGCGAGCTCAGTGAAAGGCATCTTCGCGAAAGGGCAGACCTTCGACATCCCCGCCCTCGTCGGTGACCGCGCGCTCGGCGAACGCTACCGCCGCGGCACGGTGGTCTGCTCGCGCCTCTGCCCGGTCGACTACCACCGCTTCCACTTCCCGGTCGCCGGCACGCCTGGCGAAGCCGTCCTCACCAACGGCTGGCTCTACTCCGTCAACCCGATCGCCCTCCGCCGCAACGTCGCCTACCTCTGGGAGAACAAACGCCAACGCGTGACGCTGGACGCCGGCCCCTTCGGGCTCGTGACCATCGTCGCCATCGGCGCGACCAACGTCGGCACCATCGTCGAAACCTACCGACCCGGCGTGGCCGTCGCGAAGGGCGACGAGAAAGGCTACTTCCGCTTTGGCGGTTCGTTCCTCGCTACGCTCTTCGAACCGGGCCGCATCCGCCTCGAAGACGACCTCATCCAAGCCGGCGAATCCGGCATCGAGCTCTACGCCAAGGTGGGGTCGCCGCTGGGTCGCCTCGCCTAAGGAGCGTCGCAAAGCGCTTGCCACACCGGCCCAAGGTGCAAACCTTACCGGACACAGGCACGCTCGGGTGGTGGAATGGCAGACACACCAGATTTAGGTTCTGGCGCCGCAAGGTGTGCGGGTTCGACCCCCGCCCCGAGCACCCTGTGTTCCGCGGAGCCCGGTCCGCGTCCACTCTTGCTCCCCTCGGCGGCAAGGTTCAATCTTGGGTCATGTTCGCTTGGTTCCGCAGCCTCTTCGCCCCGAAAGCCTCGGGTCCAGACCTGTCCCAAGCCCCCGATGAACCGGTGCCGACGGAACGCGTCGCCAGCACTCGCCCCAAAGATTTCAAGCCTTGGATCGGCGTCGACCTAGATGGCACGCTCGCCGAAGCCACGCCTTGGCAGGGCATGGCACACATCGGGCCGCCCGTGCCGCTCATGCTGCGTCGCGTCAAAGCCTGGGTCGAGAAAGGGGTCCGCATCAAGATCATGACCGCCCGCGCCGGCGACCCCGTCGGCATCGCGGCTACCCAGCAATGGCTCGTCGCCCAAGGGCTCCCCGCCCTCGAGGTGACCGACCGCAAGGACTTCGGCATGATCGAGCTGTGGGACGACCGGGCCATCCAGGTCGTGCAGAACACAGGGATGTGCTTCCTCGGGACTTCCTACTTCGCCCGGCCGAAAGCGCCCATCCTCCCCGACGAAGCCGCTAACCGCACTTTCATCCACGTCGGCGCCGACGCCCAACCCACCCCGCCCAAACCTTCCGCATGAAAGCTTCGCTTAAGCTCGAATACTCCCTCCGCGTGCTTGCCCAATTGGCCCGCCGCAACAAAGGCAGCGCCGTCACGCGCATCGAGGAGCTCGCCCGCCTAGAAGACATTCCGCCCAACTACCTTGTGCAGCTGCTGAACGAACTCCGCGAAGGCGGCTTGGTCGATTCGAAGCGCGGCAAGACCGGTGGCTACCGCCTCGCCCGCCCTGCCGAGGACATCACCTTGAAGCAAGTGCTCGCTGTGGTCGAACCCGACCTCGTCGCCACCAAGATCACCTTGAAGGGCGCGTCCGGACCGCAGGTCGCCACGCTCTGGCGCGAACTGTCCAAGCGCTTCGAGAAATCGCTCACCGGTTTCAACGTAGCCCAGCTCGCGCAGTCCGAGACGAGCGGCGATTGGGAAATCTAAGCGGCCAGCCCGGGGTTCTGGTTGCAGGCGGGGCCGTTCCCGCCTTCGATGCAGCATGTCCTTCCGCCTGCTGCTCGCCTCGTTGTTCGCGCTTTCGGCCCACGCCCAGACCGAACCGTTCCGCAACCCTGCCCTGCCCGTCGAGCAACGGGTGCAGGACCTGCTCGGCCGCCTAACGCTGGAAGAGAAGGCCGTCGTGCTCGACCACCGCGGGCCGACGATCGAGCGCTTCGGCATCGTCGAGGACAACTGGAACCAATGCCTGCATGGCGTCTCCTGGGACGGCGGCCCGACGACGCTCTTCACGATTCCGACCGGCCTGGCCGCGACCTGGGATCCGCCGCTCGTCAAACAGGTGGCCGATGCGATCTCGACCGAGGCCCGCGCCATCAACAACGCGTGGAAGGACCACCCGCAGACCTTCAAAGGCACGCGCAAGGGCCTGATCTACCGAGCTCCGGTCATCAACATCCTGCGCAACCCCTACTGGGGCCGCGACAACGAGGCGTGGAGCGAAGACCCGCACCTCTGCGGACGCATGGCCGTCGCGTTCGTCCAGGGCCTGCAGGGCGACGACCCCAAGCACCTCAAGCTGGCGGCCACGCTCAAGCACTACGCCGTCAACAACGTCGAGGCGAAGCGCACGTCCCTCAACGCCGCGGTGCCTGAACGCTGGCTACGCGAATATTGGCTGCCGCACTTCCGCGACGCGGTCGTCGAAGGCAAGGCCCAGTCGCTGATGGCTTCCTACAACGCCATCAACGGCACGCCGAACAACATCAACCGCTGGCTGCTGACGGACCTCCTGAAGGTCGAATGGAAGCACGAGGGCTTCGTGGTCTCCGACCTCGGCGGCGTCCGCACCATGGTCACCGGCCACGAAAAGGGCACGATGAACTACGTCGACGCGGTCGCCAAGTCGCTCATGGCGGGCACGGACTTCTCCGACAAGGAATACCGCACGCACATCCCCGAAGCGGTGCGCACGGGCAAGTTGACGACCGAGCGCCTGGACGACGCGGTGCGTCGCGTGCTGACGGTCCGCTTCCGCCTCGGGGAATTCGACCCGGCCGCCCAGGTCTCGTATCGCGCCATTCAGGTCGACAAGATCGGCGCGCCCGAACACCGCGCGCTCTCGCTCGAGGCTTCGCGCAAGTCGATTGTGCTGCTCGAGAACCGCGGCCTGCTGCCGCTCGACGGGGCCAAACTCAAGCGCGTCGTCGTCATGGGGCCGCTAGCCAACATCCCCGTCGCCGGCGACCCCAGCTACATCGGCAAGGCCCCGCGTCAGATGACTTCCATCGTCCAAGGGCTCCGCGACCGCTTGCCCAATGCGGAAGTATTCTTCGCCAAAGGGGCCTATGCCGACCCCAAGATGAAGGACGTGAAGCCAGACAAGGGCCACTCCCGCGACGAGGCCGTCGCGCTCGCCAAGTCCGCCGACGTCGCCATCCTCTGCGTGGGTACGGTGCTCGCCAACGAGCATGAAGGCATCGACCGCACTTCCCTCAGCCTGCCCGGCAACCAACAAGAACTGGTCGACGCCGTGCTCGCCGCGAATCCCCGTACGGTGGTGGTGCTCTGCAACGCCGGCCCTTTGACCGTACCGTCGATCCAAGCCCAAGCGCCCGCCGTGCTCGCCGCCTGGTGGAGCGGCGAAGCGCAA
>JBEGRN010000058.1:0-8700 GCA_041180425.1 Verrucomicrobiota bacterium | reverse complement strand
CACGGCGACGTTCCTCCCGATCCTCGCCGGGCTCGTCCTCATCGCGGGACGCATCCTCCCGCGCAGCTGGGTCTCGGGCCTCGCCTTCGTCGGCTTCGCCGTACCGGCCCTCGTCGCCTTGTGGTTCGCGCTGCCGCTTTCGGGTCCGCTCGACGGCATCCTCCGCCTCCGCGTCGATGGCCCCTGGCTGTTCAAGCTCGGCCTCAACGGCGTCTCCCTGCCGTTGTTCGCGATGACCGCAGCCGTCGGCCTCGCCGCCGGCCTCAAGGCGCTTCTCCAAGACGTCGAAGCTCGCGCTACCTACCTCGGACTCATCTTGTTCATGTTCGGCGGCACGCTCGGCGATGCAGATGGCCATCTACCTGACGGTCGGCGCGATGCTCTCCCTCGGCGGCATCCTCATCGCGATGCAAGTCGCCGACCTCAGCTGGAACGATGCGACCTTCGGTGGTCTGTTCCAAGGCCTCTTCGCGGCTGACGCCCCGTTGCCCGCCGCGACCGGAGCCTTGACGCTCTTCGGCTTGGGTACGCTGGCCTCCCTCTTCCCCTTCCACTCCTGGGCCGCCCCGGGCTACTCTGCCGCCCCGACGCCGGTCTCGATGCTCCACGCCGGCGCGCTCAAGAAGTTCGGCCTCTACGGCATCGTGATGATCGCCGCCGCGTCCATGCAGATCGGCCAAGGCTCCCTCGGCCAGTGGTTCTTCTGGTGCGCCTTGGCGAACCTCGTGATCGTCGGCCTCATCTGCCTCGCGCAACGCGACCTCAAGCAGCTGCTCTCCTGGAGCTCGGTCGCCCACATGGGCCCGATCTTCCTCGGGCTCTGGGTCGGCACCGCCAAGGGCCAGGCCGCCGGCATCGACGCCGCGCTCTTCCTGATGGTCGCGCACGGCCTGTCCTGCGCCGCGCTCTTCCTCCTCGCCAACGCCGTCCGCACGCGCACCGGCACCTACCGCTTCGACGAACTCGGCGGCCTCGCCGCCCGCACGCCGGTCCTCGCGGCCTTCTTCGTCGCCGCCACGATGGCTTCCATCGGCCTCCCCGGCTTCGGTAACTTCTGGGGCGAAATCGGCGTCTTCCTGGCCCTACGCGCGGAACCGCTCTGGGTCCAAGCCTTGGTCGCCTCGACTGTCGTCGTGTCCGCCATCTACGCCCTGCGCGCCGTCGCCGCGGTCTTCTTCGGTCCGGCCTCGAAGCATATCGAGGAACGGGCCGCCCATGCGCCCTTCGGTGACCTCGGTTTCACCGAACGCTTGGCCGCGGGCCTCTTGTTGGCCGCCTCCCTGACCATCGGCTTCTGCCCGAAGCTCGTCACCACCTGCACCAACGCCGATGCCCGTGGCATCGCCGCCGCAGCCCAACGCTCCGCCGCCCCCAAGGCCCCGGTCGCTCCGGCCACCGCCCCTAAGGCCACCACTCCCGCTCCTTCCGCCCGATGATTTCCTCGCTCGCCAACATCGACGTCGCCTTCAAGGCCCTCGCCCCGCGTAACGCGGATTGGGCGTCGATCCTGCCCGAAATCTGCGTCGCGGGCCTCGCGCTCTTCTGCCTCCTGCAGGCGATGACGTTGCCGAAGTCCGTCCGCTGGCTCATCCCGACCACGGCCCGCGTCGGCCTGGCCTTGGTGATGATCATGGCGCTGCAAGGCGGCACGGCGTGGAACCCCGCCGAGCCGACGTCGTTCTTCGCCGGCCTGACCAAGCTTTCCGCCGACTCCGCCCAAGGTTTCCGGATCACCTTCCTGCTCAGCGCCCTGCTGACGAGCTTCCTCGCCGGCCGTTTCTTCAAGGAACGTCCCGCCCCGATCGCCGACTACCACCACGTCCTGCTGGTCGTCACGGCGGCCTTCATGCTCCTCGCGCAGTCCAACCACTTCGTGACGCTGTTCGTCAGCCTCGAGACGGCGGCCGTCGGCCTTTACGTCCTCGTCGGCTACCTCCGCCGCAGCCAGGCTTCGCTGGAAGCGGGCGTGAAGTACCTCGTCTCCGGCGGCCTGAGCTCGGCCCTGCTCCTCATGGGCATCGTGCTGGTCTACGGTTCGCTCGGCGCCCCGGGCGTGGATTCCTTGAACTTCGACCAGATCAACGCCGCGCTCGCCGCCGGCAAAGCCACCGCCCTGACGATGGTCGGGCTCGCCCTCATCCTCGGCGGCGCGGCCTTCAAGCTCGGCGCATTCCCGTTCCATGCCTGGATTCCTGACGTCTATCAGGGCGCGCCCACGCCGACGACGGCGTTGCTCGGCACGGCTTCCAAGGCCGCCGGCGCGTTCACGCTGCTCCTGCTGGTCACCGGTCCGTTCGCCCCGCTCGCGCCGAAGCTCGCCCCGTTGCTCGCCATCGCCGCGATCCTCACCTTGCTGGCCGGTAACCTCGCCGCGCTTGCCACGACCGACGTGAAGCGCGTGCTCGCCCTCTCCGGCGTCTCTCATGCCGGCTTCCTGCTTGCCGCCATCGCCGCCGTGGTCATCTCCGGCGCCAGCGACGGCCCGCGGCTGCTTTCCATCTACCTCATCGTCTACGCGGTGGGCACGTTCCTCGTCTCGCAGGCGCTCATCGAGCTGCCCGTGGCCGACGACCACCAACGCCCGCTGCTGGGCCTTCGTGGCCTGCTCCGCCGCTCGCCCATCCTCGCCAGCGCCCTGGGTTTCGGCATCGGCTCCTTGGCCGGCGTCCCGCCGTCCATCGGCTTCTTCGCCAAGCTGCTCATCTTGCTCTTCCTGGCCAAGCTCCACCTCTGGTGGGTCTTCGGCGCCGCGCTCTTGAGCGTGGCCGTCAGCATCCACTACTACTTCGCCATCCTGCGCGAAGCCGTGGTGCGACCGACCGACGACCAGGAAGAAATCGTGCCGCTGGAAGTGTCCTTCACGTCGCGCTTCCTCATCGGCGCGCTGTCCGCGGCGACGATCCTCGGCAGCTTCCTCGCGTTCCGCGGTTAAGCCCCGGGCTTCCGTCCGCGCGGATGGTGCCGGCGGTGCGCATCGCTCAAGGCGGTGCGTTCCACGGACGTGTAAATCTGCGTCGTGGCGATGTCGGCGTGGCCCAGCATTTCCTGGATCGAGCGCAAGTCCGCGCCCCCGGCCAAGAGGTGCGTGGCGAAGGCATGCCGCAAGAGGTGCGGCTTGACCGGCACGTCGATGCCCGAGCGGGCAGCGGCCTGCTTGACGCTCAGCCAAAACGTCTTGCGGGAGAGCGCTTGGCCACGGGCGCTGAGGAACAGCGCGCTCCCGGTCTTCTTCCGCACCAGGGCCGGCCGGCCGGCCGATAGGTAAGCGCGTAAAGAGGCGATCGCGGCCTCGCCGACGGGGACGACGCGGTCCTTGGATCCCTTGCCACGGACGCGGACCAAGGCGGACTCCAGGTCGAGGGCCTGCAGTTCGACGCCGCAGAGTTCGGAGATGCGCAGGCCCGACCCGTACATGAGTTCCAGCATCGCGCGGTCACGGAGGCCTTGGGGCGTCGAGGTGTCGGGCGCCGAAACGACCTTGGCGGCCTGCTCCGCGGTCAAAGTGCCAGGCAAGGCCCGGCGCAGCTTCGGTCCGCGGGCGAGTTCGGTGAAATCATCGCGCCGCAGCCCGCTGCGAACCAGATGGGCCGCGAACGTCCGGACGGCGGACAGCCGGCGGGCCAGCGAGGTGGCGGCGTGCCCACGGCGGTCCAAGGACTTCACCCACGACTCCACCTCGGCCAGCCCGACGTCGGTCCAGCGCTCTTTGCCCAGGCGGGCGCAATGGGCGGCGAAGCGGGCCAAGTCGTCCTCGTAGGCCGCCACCGTGAGCTTGGCCAAACCACGTTCCAGCGAGAGGTAGGCCAAGAAGGCGTCGACCGACTCCTGGAGGTCGGGCGGGACCACCGTGGCTTTCGGTCTGCGTGGGGCTCCCATGGTTCCATCCAGTATTGCGGAAACCGCCGATGAGTCCATAAGGATTCGGTATGTCCAGCCAGCGTGAGCGCGCCATGAAGCCGACCGACCTCCGGGGAATCCTCCGTTACGTCCCGATGTTCCGCGACCATGTCTTCGTGATCGCGGTCGACGGCTCCATCGTCAGCCACGAGAACTTCACGAACATCGTGACCGACATCGCCGTGCTGCGCAGCCTGTCGATCAAGGTCGTCCTGGTCCATGGCATCGGCCACCAGCTCGTGGCCCTCGCCGGCGAACACAACGTCGCCCTCTCCGACGTCCAAGGCGAAGGCATCACCGACGCCCCGACGATGTCGCTGGCCCGCGAAGCCGCCGCGCTGGTCTCGCAGACCGTGCTGGAGCACCTGACGCAGGCGGGCCTGCGCTGCGCCATCACCAACGCCGTCCGCGCCACCAACGTCGGCGTGCTCAAGGGCCGCAACCACCTCTTCACCGGCAAGATCGAGAAGGTCGACGCCGCCATCCTGAAGTCCATGCTCGCGCAGGACATCCTCCCGCTCGTGACGCCGATCGTCTGCGACCGCGAAGGCCAGTCGCTGCGCGTCAACAGCGACCACTTGGCCATGGAGCTCGCCGTCGCCATGGGCGCCTCGAAGCTCATCTACCTCACGCCCTTCCCCGGCCTGCAGGTCGACGGCGTCGTGAAGATCAACCTCCCGGAAGACGAACTCAAGACCCTGCTCGCCGACAAGAAGGTCACCCTCGACCCGCGCATCCGCAGCAAGGCCGCCCAAGCGGCCAAGGCGCTCGACGAGGACGTGCCGCGCGCGCACATCCTGGACGGCCGCGTCTTCGGCGGGCTCCTGACGGAGATCTTCGACAAGGTCGGCCTCGGCACGATGGTGCACGCCAACGACTACGACCGCATCCGCCCGGCCAAGAAGAAGGACGCCCAAGCCCTCTACAACCTCGCCAAGCACGGCGCGAAGTCCGAGGCCCTCGTCCTCCGCACCCGCCAGCAGATCGAGCAGTCCATCGCCGACTTCTTCGTCTACGAGATCGACGACAGCATCATCGGGTGCGCCGCGCTCCGGGCCTACCCGGACGGTAAGGCCATGGAACTCGGCGCCCTCTACGTGCAGCCGTTCTACCACGGCCGCGGCGTCGGCAAGAAGCTGGTCGAGTACGCCAAGCGCCGCGCCAAGGACCGCGGCGCCAAGAAACTCCTCGCGCTCACGACGCAGACCTCCGGTTTCTTCCAGTCTTCCTGCGGCTTCGTGGAAGCCTCGCTCAAGGACCTCCCGGCCGTCCGCCGCCAGGAACTCAAGTCCAGCGGCCGCAACTCGCACGTCCTGCAGTTCCCGCTGAAGAAGCTCGCCGACTCGGTGCGCTAAGCGTCGACGTCGTCCGTCGAAACCGGCTTCGGCGGTGCCAGGAAGAACCCGCGCTGCTTCTCCGTCGGGGTGAGGCCGACCTTCTCCATGACGAGGAGGAAGTCCTCCCAGACCGTGCGCTTCGCGCTGAGGCTGCTGTTATGGAGCAGGTAGTTCGGATGGAACGTCGGCATCAGCGGACGGCCCTCGAACTCATGCCAGCGGCCGCGTTCCTGCGTGATGGTGCGCTTGGCTTGGACCAGCGCCTCGAACGCTTGGGCGCCGAGCGCGACGATGACCTGCGGCTGGATGGCCTCGATCTGCGCGCGGACGTAAGGCAAGTTGAAGGCGACCTCGGCGGCGTTCGGCGGGCGCTTGCCGTAGGCCGTCGGCGGCTCCGGCCGCCACCCCATGAGGCTGGTGACGTAGATGTCCTTCTCGGAGAGCCCCGTGGCGGCGACGATCTTGCGGAGCAGTTCGCCGGCGGGGCCGACGAAGGCGCGGCCAGCTTCGGTTTCCTCGACCGTCGGGGCTTCGCCCACGAAGAGGATCTTGGCTTCGGCCGAACCGTGTCCGAGCACCGGCTTCTGCGGCGCCTTGAGCTGCTCTAGGGTGACGGGACACTGGCTGATCTGGGCCTGGACCCAAGCGAGGCGCTCGGCCTTGGTGCCGGCCGGCAAGGTCAAGGGCCGCGGGGCCGGCAAAGGACGGAGCTCCGGGACGTTGACCGTCACCCTCGGAGCCGCGGGCGTGACCACGATGGGACGAGGGCCGGCGGAGACGGGCGGAGTCGGGCGGGCGGCGATCACGGGTGCGCCGGAGGGGGCGGCCGGGGTGCTCCGGACGGGACCGGGTGCCGCGGTCCCAGCAAGGACCTTCAAGGCCTGCAGGGACTCATCCGACACGCTGACACGACGAACCCCGGCCGCCTTCTGGCGATGCAGCTCGGCGAGGAGCGCGTCGATGGCTTCTACAGGGTCAATCACGACAAGGTGAGGGATTGTCGGGTTGGGGCGAGGGTCAAATCTTTCCCCGAAAGCCTCGGCAGCCGCTGCCCCTATTCACATTATTCCCATTTTAGTGCCTTCTAGCCTCCAACGAAAGCCAGCATTCCCTAAATAAAATCATAAAGCATTATAGGACATTAGTTTATGACTAAAAATTCAGCAGGTCTTGCGTAGCCCACCCCAAGTAGCTCGGATCTCCAGACCAAGCAAAACGATGAAATACCCCGTTATTTCACCGATGATTACCCTCAAGTAATCTGCCCTATTGTGAATAAACTTGCGAGCGGCCGACAAAACTGCGTCTCTATGGGTCAGGTCCGCTCTGAATATAACCAAACCAAGAGCGAGACCCCGCAAGAATCCGGTGAGTTGACGGTCGTTAAGACGGCAAATCGAAATCCGAAGGTCGGAAACGGGCAATGCGGTGCAGGTAACACACAGAAAACAAAAGATATGGAAAACAAACTGTTCGTAGGCAACCTTCCTTGGGCTGCTACCGAATCCGACATCCGCGCACACTTCTCCCAGGCGGGCGAAGTCGTTTCCGTGGAAGTGATGATGGACAAGTTCACGGGTCGTCCTCGTGGCTTCGCCTTCGTGACCATGGGCAATGCTCAGCAGGCCCAGGATGCGATCGCCAAGACCGAGAACGTCGACTTCATGGGTCGCCCCCTGAAGGTCAATGTGGCTCGTCCTCGTGAAGAACGCCCCTCCTTCGGTGGCGACCGTCCCCGCTCCGGCGGCTTCGGCGGTGGTGACCGTCCCCGCTCCGGCGGCTTCGGCGGCGGCTCTCGCGGCGGCTTCGGCGGCGGCGAACGTCGTGGCGGCTTCGGCGGCGGCGACCGTCGTGGTGGTTTCGGCGGCGGCGATCGCGGCGGCTTCGGCGGCGGCGACCGTGGCGGCTACTAATCCCTTCGGATTCTAACCTCCTCTTTCGGGGCGCCCTTTCGGGCGCCCCTTTTTTTGGGGCCCTTCCCCCCAGCCCTTCCCGCTTGTCCCGCCCCACCCCTTGCTTAACATTAAAAACCTATAACCCATGAAAGCGCTTTGCTGCGGTCTCCTCTCCTGCTTCGGCCTGCTCACCGCCCACGCCGCCCTGGATCCCCGCGGGATCCCCGCTGAGTCCGTCGGCTTGATCTACGTCTCCAATGAGGTCGTCGACCGCACGGTCTTCGGCCAGGCCCTCGATGCGGCTTTCAAGACGGACGTCGCCCAGAGCAAGGTGGTCCGCCAACTCGAAGAAAAGCTCGGCATCCGCCTCGACGAAGACCTCAAGGACCTCCACGTCGGCATCTTCCCCGTGGGCCCGACCGACCCCGAGGGCGAACCTGACGTCACCCTCCTGATCCGGGGACGCTTCACGCCCGCCCGCATCGAAGCCTTTGCCCGCTCCAACAAAGTGCCGGCGACGACCGTCGGCAAGTACCTGGCGTGGGATGCCGCCAAATTCATCCAAGCGCTCACCGGCGAAGCCCCCGACCAGGCCGACCAAAAGCCCGGAGTCATCATCGCCTACTCGCCGGACATCCTCATCTTCGCTTCCAAGAACAAAGCCGACGCGACGCTCGCGGCGCTCAACGGTAAGGCAGCTTCCTGGCAAGCCCCCGCCAGCCTCTCGACGAAGGACATGCTGAACAACCAGTGGATCTTCGCGTATGTCGACGTGCTGAAGGCCGCCAAACCCGCGGACCGCGCCGAGGTCGAAGAATCCGGCATCCAAAATGTCACCTTGGCGATCGGCGAAAGCACCCCCGACCTGCAGGTCCGCATCACCGCGACGTTCACCGACCCTGACAAGGCGGCCCTGACGTTGCTGCAGGTCAAGGCCCTGCCGACGATGATCGACGGCGCCCTCACCGTCGCCGCCGCCGGCAAGAAGCCCGAAGAAATCGCGGCGATGGAAAAGCTCCAAGACCTGATCCACAAGATTCAGATTACGGGCGCCGGCTCCACGATTTCCGCCCAGCTGAACTACCCGGCCAAGGACGCGGCGACCGCCCTCATCGAGGCGGCGAAGAAGTCCAAACAGGGCAAGTAAGCCGGCATGCGCCGCGCCCTGCTCGTCTCGCTTGGCTTCTCGCTGCTCGCGGTGCTGCTCTGGTGGGCCCTGACGCCCGCCCCGCGCCCGTTACGTTTCGCCCAAACGCACGAGCTCTATGGCTTTGTCGACGCCCGTACTGCGGCCGGCCTCGACACCGCCGAACCGGTGCTGTCCGTGCTGACGCAGCTGGCTCCGGCCGCCCAACGCGCCACCGCCAAACAGCGTGCGAAAGCACCGTCCACGTCGCGTGAAATCCGCCTAGGCATCGGCTTCAAGACCCCCGCTTGGACTTGGCTCGAGGGCCCGGCCACCCCGGCCGAAACGGTCGTCCAAACCGTCCCAACCCTTTCGCTGCAGCAGCTTTCCGCCCTGCCGCATGGCTACCTGTTGCTCCGCAGCGAAAGCCCTGCGGTGATCGCAG
>JBEGRN010000057.1:0-8381 GCA_041180425.1 Verrucomicrobiota bacterium | reverse complement strand
CCTGCGGCCGCGTGTGCCTTGGGTAGGGACGCGACTGCGTCGCGTCCGTTGGCCCGAGTGAGGTGTGAATAGCCAGTCGGCTTGGACTTCTCCGTCTGCCAGCGAACGGACGCGACGCAGTCGCGTCCCTACCTAGGGGCTACTTCGCTTCGCGCTCGAATTCCTTCTGCAGGATGAACTCGCACATATTGAGGCGGACCCGGTCGAGCTCGGGCGTCCAGCCCTCGGCCACCTTGACGCCATCGACGATCACGGTGAAGAACGGGCCGCACACGATGTCCTTGCGTTGGCGGGCCTCCTCTTCATGGGTCTTCGTGTCTAGTGCCGCAATGGTCAGGTTGAAGACATACAGGTCGCGAGCGGAACAGGGGATGCGCCGCTGGGCGGTCGCTCGGAAGTTGGCCGGAAACTCGCCAGCTCCGTCGAGTTTGCCTTTGCGGATGACGATGGCGTCTCCATCCGTCGAATAGCACGTATGCACGAACGTCGGATAACCGTCCGAGGTCCACAGCTGGGCCTTAGGGGTGGGCTGTCCCCCAGGGCTCCATTCCGCTTGCTGTGCGGCGCACCCTGACAGCAGGGCAAGTGCGGCGAGCAACAAGGGGCGGAGGATGTCAGCAGGTCGCATGGTGGGGTGGTGTCGTATCGTCGAAGGATGCTTGCGCTCAACCTTCCTTGGGCATTTCGGGCGACTTTCTGCCGCTAAGGAGGTGTAGTGCCAGCAGGGTCAGCAAAGGTACGATGATGATGGCGGCGACGAAGAGCGTGAGCCAGCGGTCGTAGTTGCGCTGCGAGATCGCGACCATCTGCGGAACGCGGCCGTGCATGTCATGGATGGCTTGCCACTGGGCGGCCGTATAGTCCCGTGGGGGCGGCAAGGAACCGCGGTCTAGGCCGCTCTCGATGTAGCTGAAGATGTTTGGGTCGACGAAGTACTCGACGCCATCGCATCTGGCGGTCGCATAGCGATCGACCACGATCTGCGAGTTCTTGCCCTTGGTCCGGATGATGAGCCGAACCGCTTCTGGGTCGAAGACCGATTTCTTCTGCGGGCGCGTCGCCATCTGCAGCAGCCACTCCGCGGAGGCACCTTTGATTTCCCCCTGGAACATGGGGTTCTCCGCAAGGCGCTGCTCGGTGAGGGGCGTATACGTCTCGATCTGTGAAGGCGCGTACAGGAAGGTGACGACGGCTTCCTCTTCGCCCGAAAGACCCAGGGGTAAGAGCATCGCAGAGCCCCACGCTAAGAGCGACCAGGCCCAAGTGCTGGTTCGGAGGAGGTTAGCGGGTCGCATGGGGTGCTTGTAGTGTCGTTTTAATGAATACGGGGTCAAGGCGGTAGGAACTGTATCCGGGTAGGGGCAGCACCGCGTGCTGCCCTAGTAGGTGATTTGGGGTGACGAGAGGGGTTGCGGGAATGGCCGCGGCCTGCGGCCGCGTGTGCCTTGGGTAGGGACGCGACTTCGTCGCGTCCGTTGACCGTTCATTGGTAGGGGCGTGGTTTACCGCGCCCTCCACCGGAGGAGGTCAAGGCGAAGCCTTGCCCCTACCCGATACCGTAGGTCGTGACGCCGTCCCGACCCTACCTAGGTTGCCTTTCCATGGAAGGAACTTAACCCAGCTGGGGTCGCTTGACTTCCTGGGGAAGGCTCGAAATCTGATGGCAGTGCTCGTCGTCCGTTCCAGATTCTTCTCATGCCTAGCCCTGTTGCTTTGGGCCACGGTTGGCTTGCTGGCTGACGGGCATTGCGCCTGCGAGGATGAAGTGGCGGCTTGTGAGCACGCGGGCCAAGTTTGTGCCCAGCCGGATGACTGCTCGGATTGCTTGGCGCCTGCCAATGTCCAAGCCCTTGAAATGGCGCCGTTGGCGGTGCTGCCCTCCGCTCCGCTCGTCATCGGCGTCGACAGGCTGTCGGTGCCTTTGACCTTTGTCGGCTGCCTGGTGGCGTCGCCCGCCCCAGAATCTTTAGGCCCTGATCGATCGAACTATCGTCCACCAGCCTTGAGGGCTGGGACGATGTCCCTGCGGCTCTGAGCCGGTAGCCTTTGGCGGCCTATGCCGCCCGACGGCCTTGCTTCCGCGACGGGGGCGAGGTCGAGCGTATGCCTACTCGTCGTCTAAGGGGGCACCCTGGGCTTACGCCCGCATGCATTTACTTTCCATGAACCTTTCCCGTTATCTCCTTACGCTCGTTCTCCTTCCGTGCCTCCTGCCCGCCATCGAGCCGCTGCCGCAGCCTGTCGACGTCGCCACGCTCGTCCGCGCGGCCGTCGCTACGAACCCTGAACGCCAAGCCTATGTCGCCGCCCTCGCTGCTGAGCGCGAGACTGCCTCGGTCGCCGCTTCCCATCCGGATCCGGTGCTTTCATTCGAGGTCGGCCGCAAACGCCTCCGCGATGCCAGTGGCGCCTTCTTGGACGAAGGTCAGGTCTGGTCTGCTTCCCTCAGCCAGACCTTCGAGTGGCCTGAACGCATACGCCTGCGCCGTGCGATCGCTGACCGTCAGGTCGAGGCCGCGAAGCTTGGGCTAGGTCGTTTCGAGCAGGCCATCGAGGCGAAGGCCACCGTGCTCGCCTACCGCCTTTCGCGCGCCCAAGTGCGGGCCCAAGCCAGCGAGGAGGTGGCGGAGCGTTATGCCGGTCTGCGTAAGGCTTTGGTCGGCCGCGATCCCTCGGGGCCCGCTCCGATCATCGAGCTGCGTTCGGTCGAGGCCGCGGAGGTCGTCGCCCGTCGTCGTGCCGAAGAGGCGCGCTTGGCCCTGCAGCAGGCCTTGCTGGAGATGAACCAACTCCGTGGCGCTCCTTCCTTGGCGCCGCTCGTGGTCAAGGCTCCGACGCTCTCGCTGCGTGAGGCTCCCAAGCTCGAGGAGCTCCTGCTCGCCGCTCCGCAGGGTAACTTCGGCTACCGCATGCGGGTGCTCGAGTCCGAGCAGGTCAGCCTACAGTCCGACCTCGCCCGCTCCGACAGCGTGTCGGGCTTCACCGCCGGACCTTATGTCTCCCAGGACCGCGTGGGCGGGCGCGAGACGATCGTCGGCCTGCGTTTTGACATCCCCGTGCCGGTGACCTCGCGTTCAGCTTCCGTCGAACGGGCGGGCTTGGAGCGTCGTCGCCAAGCGAAAGCCGCCCTCGACGCCGCCTGGCGCGACCTCGAACGCGACCTCGGTCAGACCTGGCTCGCCTACGCTTCCAAGCTCGCACAGCTCCGCATGCACCAGGATGACCCGGCGGTGCGCTTCGCCGAGGCAGCCCGCCAGGCTGAGGCCCACTTCCGGGCGGGGGCGCTCTCGTTGCAGCTCTTCATGGACGCCCAAGCCGGTTACCTTGAGGCCGTCGACTCGGCCCTACTGTTGCAAGAGCAGGCCGTCGAGGCGGGCTTCCGCCTGCGCGAACTCAGCGGTACCCCCTTTAGCCCCGTGTCAGACCGATGAGCCGCCTTCTCCTCATCCTCGCAGTCGGGGTCTTGTCTGCCTGCGGCCAGTCCCCATCGACGGAGACGTCCTCCAGTCCGACGCCTAAGGCTGCGGAGTTCAAGAAGGGGCAGGGCCTCCTGCTTTCAGCGGAAGCCGTCGCATTCATCGGGCTTCGCACCACCGAGGTTCAGTCCAAGGGGGCCGTCGTCCGAATCCCTTTGTCCTCCGTGGTAGACACCGCCGAGGGCAAGCAAGTGTTCGTCGGCAACGGTCAGCGGTGGTTGCGCACCGCCGTGACGTTGGGTGCCGTCTCAGGGGAGGCCGTCGACGTGACCGACGGGCTGCTCGAAGGGGATGTCATCGTGGTTGCCGGCGGTCAGTATCTCTGGCTCGCGGAACTCCAAGCCATCAAGGGGGGCGTCGGCTGCGCCGACGGGCACTGAGATGATCGCCGCCTTAGCCCGCTGGTCCATCCGACGTCGCGGCGTCGTCCTGACCTGCGCGCTGCTCCTGAGCCTGCTCGGACTCTGGTCCGCCTCACGCGTGCCGATCGACGCGATGCCCGACATCACGGGACCGCAGGTGCAGGTCAACACGGCTTTGCCGGCCCTCGCCGCCGACGAGGCCGAGTCCCGGGTGACCATCCCGCTGGAGTCCGAGCTTTCGGGTCTGCCCGGGTTGGTCGAGTTCCGTTCGCTTTCGAAGACCGGACTCTCGCAGGTCACCCTCATCTTCGAGGATGGAACGGACATCTACCGAGCTCGCCAGTTGGTGACTGAACGCATCGGCCAAGCTGCCGGCAACCTGCCGCCCGGAGCGGTCCCGGTCATGGCTCCGATCAGCACCGGTCTTGGTGAGATCGTCTATTATTCCTTGGAGTACGCCGAAGACGCCCAGGCACCAGCCGATGAGTCCGCCCGCCTGCGTGAACTGCGCCTGCTCCACGATACGCGCGTCCGTCCGGCCTTGCGTTCGACCCCGGGCTTGGCCGACGTCAACGTGATCGGCGGGCATGAACGGCAGATGCTCGTTGAGCCTGACCTCGCCAAGATGGCGAAGGCGGCCTTGCCGATGTCTGAACTGCTGCAGGCCGTCCGCAAGAACACGGAGAACGCCGGCGGTGGGGTCATCTCGCTCGGTGGCGAAGCCTTCACCGTCCGTGCCGATACCCGCGTGCGGACCGCGCAGGACATCGCCGGTATCCCTTTGCGTCCCGCTGGCCTAGGCCCGGCCGTGACGGTGGGCGATGTGGCTAAAGTTTCGGTCGGCAGCGCTTCGCGCATGGGGGCCGCCACCGTCGATGGGCGCGAGGCGGTCGTCGGGGCCGCCATCATGCTGGCCGGGGAGAACTCCCGGGAAGTCTCCCGGCGCGCGGTCGAGAAGCTGCGCCTCATCGGTGAGCACCTGCCGGAAGGCATCCGGATTCGCGTGCTGTACGACCGCTCCGACCTCGTCGGCGCGACCATCCGGACGGTCGAGACCAACCTCTTCGAGGGCGCGGCGATCGTCGTCGCCGTGCTCCTGCTGTTGCTCGGGCACTGGCGCGCGGCCTTGTTGGTCGCCCTGGCGATCCCGCTTTCCTTCCTGCTTCTGCTGACCGGGATGGCCGCGACCAAGGCCAGCGCGAACCTCATGAGCCTCGGGGCGATCGACTTCGGCCTGATCGTCGATGGGTCGGTCGTGATGGTGGAGAACTTCCTGCGTCGGATGGACGACCGTGTCCGTGCCTTGGGGCGTTCGCTGACCGAGGAGGAGCGGGTCAACGAGCTATCCGCCGCTGCTAGCGAGGTCGCCGGCCCGATGTTCCTCGGCGTCGCCGTCATCACGCTGGTCTATGTCCCGATCTTCGCCCTCGAAGGCATCGAAGGGAAGATGTTCAAGCCTATGGCCGCGGCCGTCGTGGTCGCGCTGGCGGCTTCCGCGCTGATCGCGCTGACGGTCATGCCGGCCTTGGCTTCCTATGGTCTCCGTCCCTCTGGCCATGGCGAGGAGGGCGGGGTGATCCGGCGACTCCGGAGCCTCTTCGCACCTGCTCTGGCCTGGTGCTTCGCGCATCGCGGCATCGCCTTGGGGGTGACGTTGCTCGCCGCGGTGGCCGCCGCCATCGGGTTCACCCGGCTCGGCGCCGACTTCATCCCGCAGTTGGACGAAGGCTCGATCAGTATCCAATTCGTCCGGGCAGCCAGCCTGGACCTGCGTTCCTCGGTGGAACTGCAGAAGAAGTCCGAGGCCTTGTTGAGGGAGCGTTTCCCGGAGATTGACCATGTCTTCGCACGCATTGGCACCGCCGAAATCGCCAGCGACCCGATGGGCCCCAATGTGGCTGACACCTATGTCACGCTTAAGCCCCGTGACACTTGGCGTCGCGAGGGCGGTTCCATCGTCACCAAGGCGCGGTTGGTCGAGCTCATGTCCGGCGTCTTGGAGCGGACTATTCCCGGGCAGACCGCGATGTTCTCCCAGCCGATCCAGCTCCGCTTCAATGAGATCATGGCAGGCGCACGTGCTGACCTCTCACTCAAAATCTTCGGGGATGAACTCGCCGACATGGAGTCCGTCGCCGCCCAAGCGGTGGCGGTGCTGCGTAAGATTCCTGGGGGTGGGGACGTCGAGTTCGAAGCCTCGGGCAAGTTGCCCTCCGTGGACATCGTCCCGCGCCGCGACCAGCTGCTCCGTCGCAATCTCCATGCCGAGGAACTGAATGAGGTCGTCTCGGTGGCGCTGGGCGGAGCCAAGGCCGGCCAGATTCCCTCCGCCGGACGGCCGCTGGACGTGGTGGTCCGCCTGCCCAACGCGGAGCAGACCCCTTTGGCTCGGATCGCCGACTTGCCGGTCTCGGCTGAGGACGGTTCCGGCACGACCGTGACCTTGTCCAAGGTCGCCGATGTCAGGTCCGTTGAGCGACCCGGCGTCATTACTCGCGAGGATGCCCGTCGGCGCCTGGCCATCCTGATCAATGTCCGCGGCCGCGATACGGAGAGCTTCGTGCGTGAGGCCGAGGCCCGCCTGAAGGCTGAGGTCAAGCCGGTCGGCGGCGTCTACTGGGAGTTCGGCGGTCAGTTCGAGAACCTCCTCCGTGCGCGCGAACGCCTCGCCCTGATTGTGCCGGCGGCGCTTGGGCTCATCCTGCTGCTCATCTATGCTGGCTTCGGGAGTTTCCGGCAGGCTGCCTTGGTCTTCACCTGCGTGCCCTTGGCGGCCACGGGTGGGGTGCTCGCCCTTTGGTTACGAGGGATGCCGTTCACGATCTCGGCCGGCATCGGCTTCATCGCGGTCTCGGGCATCGCGGTGCTCAATGGCATCATGCTCATCAGCTTCATCAACCAGCTACGGGCCTGCGGCGTGCCCTTGCGCGAAGCCGTCACCGACGGAACCTTGACGCGCCTGCGGCCCAAGCTGCTGACCGCCCTCGTCGCATCGCTTGGGTTCGTGCCCATGGCCCTGTCGACCGGGCCCGGCGCCGAAGTCCAACAACCTTTGGCCACGGTCGTCATCGGTGGCATCATCACTTCGACCGCCCTGACGCTGCTCCTTCTGCCGGTCCTCTACGATTGGATGGAGGCGCGCCGCGAAGCTCACTCTGCACCCCTTGCCTCACCGAAACAAAACTAACGCCATGAAAGCCCTCCTCCTCTCCGTCCTCTCACTCTGTGCGCTCGGCGCCGCCGAGCCGTCCAAGGCTCCGGCTGAATCGCACGCAGGACGTCTCCTCGAAGCCACCGGGGTGAAAGCTGAGTTCTTGATCAAGCCCGACCGCCATGTGGCCCTAACCTTCTTGGACGCCGCGGGCAAGCCGGCGCCTCGCGGTGAACGTAGCGTCGTCGTTAAGGTCGACGGCAAGGACCTGGCCCTGGAAGCCAAGCCCGAGGGATTTGTCTCCAAGGAGCCCCTGCCGGCCAAGGAACCCGCGCCAATCGTCGTGCAGGTCCGCGCCACGGCCGACGCCAAGCCGACGAATTTCCGGCTTACCCTCAACACCTCCAACTGCGGCGAATGCCACCGCCAGGAATACGCCTGCACCTGTGCGCATTGAGGGAGGGCAGAGTCGAGGGCAGAGTCGAGGACTGAGTCGTGGGATGAATCGAGGACTGCGTCGATGAGTGGGGTAGGGTCGAGACGGCGTCGCGACCTATGCCTCAAGGGTAGGGACAGCACCACGTGCTGTCCTAGGGCCATACCTAGGTAGGGGCGTGGTTTACCGCGCCCTCCACCAGAGGAGGTCAAGGCGAAGCCTTGCCCCTACCCGAGGCAGTGCGGTCGTGACGCCGTCCCGACCCTACCCGAGGCAATTAGGACAGCACGTGGTGCTGTCCCTACCCAGCAAGTTCCCCGGCTTCCTTGGGGTATGTCCTGGTTGGACTTCACGGACTGAGGGGCTTAGGCCTAGGGCATGAACCTGCATGCCGATCATTCCCAGCGCGTCGTGGTGGACGCCACCGCGACCTTGCAGGGGCAGGGGGCGGTAGTCTTGGAACGCCAAGGGCAGGGTGACCATGCGCAGATCGCGGTGGTCGCGCATCCCGCCGGGGAGGCTTGGGTGCACACGGGGGAGCAGCTTTGCGAGCTCCTGGTGGTCCAAGGCAGCCTTTTGATCGGCGAGGACACCTTCGGGCCGCAGTCGTACCTCCGGCTCCTCCCGGGCCAAGCCTTGGACCTCCGGACCCAGGCTGGCTGTGTCCTGTACGAGAACCGCCGGGATTGGACGGAAACCGAGGAAGGCTCCTTTGCCTTGGCTGGAGATCGCTTGGATTGGCGGCAGGGCATGGTCCCGGGCCTCAAGGTCACCTCCCTCCATCAAGGCCTCACCAAGCATACCGCCCTCGTGCGCTGGGCGCCCGATACCCGGTTCAATCCCCACACCCATGTCGGCGGGGAGGAAATCTTCGTCCTCGCGGGCGTCTTCCGCGACGAGCACGGCGCCTATCCCGCCGGCACCTGGATCCGCAGCCCGCACATGAGCCACCACCG
>JBEGRN010000056.1:0-14077 GCA_041180425.1 Verrucomicrobiota bacterium | reverse complement strand
CCGACCTACGAGACCTACCGTCGGCCGTGGATGAACCATGACCTCGCGGCTTTCTTGGAGCCCGCCACCGACGCGCCGGCGGTGTCGTTCGTCGGACGCTTTCCGTCCGACTATTTCCGCACCCCCGGTGCGTCCGACGCGCTGGCTTGGCACTTGGTCGGCGGGTTGGATCACCTGACCGTGGCTGAAGCCGGAGCGCACCTAGTGGCGGATGGCTACCCGAGCAGCTTGGACGAGTGGATCCGGCGCGACGGCCTCACGGCCTTGAAGGTCAAGCTGCGCGGCGATGACGCCGCATGGGATTTCGAGCGCCTGCGTCGCGTAGCCGAGATCGGCTTGGCCGGGGGCGTCGAGCTCTTCACGGCGGACTTCAATTGCACGGTCACCGACCCTGCCTACGTGAACGGCGTGCTCGACCGCGTACGCGACGAGTTGCCTGAGCTGTGGGGCCGACTGAGCTACGTCGAGCAGCCGTTCCCTTACGAACTCGAGGAGCATCGCATCGACGTGCATTCGGTCAGCGCCCGTTGCCCGCTCTTCCTGGACGAAAGCGCGCACGACTGGCGCTTGGTCCGCTTAGGGCGTGAGCTCGGTTGGACGGGCGTGGCCCTCAAGACCTGCAAGACCCAGACCGGCGCCTTGCTCAGCCTGTGCTGGGCGCAGGCGCACGGCCTGCAGCTGATGGTGCAGGACCTGACGAACCCGATGCTGGCGCAAGTCACGCACGTGCTCTTGGGCCTGCACGCCCCGACGATCGCCGGCGTCGAGACGAACGGGATGCAGTTCTACCCGGAGGCCTCGGCGCCCGAAGCGCAGGTCCATCCGGGTTTGTACGCCCGGCGGGGTGGACGGGTCTCGGCCGCGACGGTGGTTGGGCCAGGCTTCGGTTATCGCGTGGCCGAAATCGTCCGGAACCTGCCGGCCCCGCGCGTCTCCTTCCCGGCCTGATTCAATCGGCTTGCGGGTGGGCAGGGGGGCGGCCTTATGCTTTCAATCTTATTACCCCCATGACCTCCCGCCTGCTCCTCCTCCTCGCCTTGGCCAGCGCCGCCGTGGCGGCCGACGCCCCCAAGCGCAAGATCCTGTTCTTCACGAAGTCCTCGGGCTACGAGCACGACGTCATCTCCTACAAGAAGGGCGCCCCGAGCTTCGCCGAGAAGCAGCTCACCGAACTGGGCAAGGAGAACAATTGGGAGTTCGTCTACTCCAAGGACGGCTCGAAGTTCTCGCCCGAGTACCTCGCGCAGTTCGACACCGTCTTCTTCTACACCACCGGCGACCTCTGCTCCGAAGGCACGGACAAGAATCCGCCCATGACCCTCGCGGGCAAGCAGGCCCTCTTTGATTTCGTGAAGTCCGGCAAGGGCTTCGTCGGCACGCACTCCGCGGCCGACACCTTCCATACCGACAACGAGTCCCAGAAGGGTCCCGAGCGCTTCAAGAACCATGGCGACAAGGCCGACAGCTACGTCTGCTTCTTGGGCGCCGAGTTCATCCGCCACGGCAAGCAGCAGGCCGGCGTGAACAAGGTCGTCGACCCGACCTTCCCGGGCTTCGCCAAGGTCGGCGACTCCTTCTCCTTCGTCGAAGAGTGGTACACCTTGAAGGACTTCCGTCCCGAGATCCACGTCCTCACGACCTTCAACGACCCGGCCCTCGAGGGCGACGACTACAAGCGCCCGGCCTACCCGAACTGCTGGGCGCGGAATGAAGGCAAGGGTCGCGTCTTCTACACCGCCATGGGGCACCGCGAAGACGTCTGGACCAACCCGACCTTCCGCCAGATCCTCGTCGGTGGCCTCTCCTGGGCCAATGGCGACGCCAAGGCTCCGGACATGTCCGCCAACCTCCTGAAGGTCGCTCCAGGCGCGATGACGAACCAGCCTTACACGCCCTCGGCTCCGGCCAAGGCCGCGCCGAAGAAGGCCGACGCCAAGAAGTAAGCCTTTAAGCAAGGCGGGCCAGGTGGCCCGCCTTCTTTTTTCCCGCCATGACCACTGCCCCTGCCGAAGCGACCAAGCTGAGCGAGCTCTCCGAGCAGCAGAAGAAGTCCGGCTTCGCCGCGTGGCTGGGCTGGTTCTTCGATGGGCTGGACCTCCACCTCTACACGTTGGTCGCGACGGTTTTCATCGCGCAGCTGCTGGGGACGGAGACGACAGATCCTAACGTCCGCAAATACGGCGCCTTCGTCATGGGCGCGTTCCTGCTGGGGTGGGCGATGGGCGGGGCCGTCTTCGGTTACATCGGCGACCGCTTTGGGCGCAGCCGCACGCTGGTCCTGACGGTGCTGACCTACGCCATGTTCACGGGCCTGGCTTTCTTTGCACAGACCTGGTGGCAGCTGATGATCTTCCGTTTCCTCGCGGCGCTGGGCATCGGCGGCGAGTGGGCCATCGGCGCCTCGTTGCTGTCCGAGACTTGGCCCAAGAAGTGGCGCCCATGGATCGCGGCGGTGCTCCAGTGCGCGGTCAACTTCGGCATCTTGGCCGCGATCTTGTCGGTGGCCGTGCTGGAGTTCTGCTTTCCGCAGATCAAGGCCGAGCCTAAGTGGGTTTTTCTGATCGGCGTCTTGCCCGCCTTCGTGACCTTATGGATCCGGCACGCCGTGCCGGAGACCGAAGAGTGGAAGTCGGAGTCCGGCCGCCGCCAGGTGCCGCCGCTCTCGGCGCTCTTCGCCCCGGCGATCCGACGATCGACCTGGTTGGCAGTGGCGATCTGCGCCATCTCCCTGACCGGGCATTGGGTGTTCATGTATTGGCAGCAGGCCTTCATCAAGGTGCACCCCGGGGTGACCGCCGCCACCCAAGGCGACGTAATCAAGTGGGCCTTGTTCACCGTCATCGCCTGTTCCGTGCTCGGCAACTTCGCGTCCGGCTGGGCGGCCCAGCGCTTCGGCTATGGCCGCGCCCTGTGCGGCTTCTTCCTGGCCTATTTCATCCTCATGGCCGTGGCCTTCGGCTTCACCTGGAACTTGCCGACGACCTTTGTCTTCTACGGCGCCATCGGGTTTTGCCAGGGCGTGTTCGGCCTCTTCACGATGTGCTTGCCGCCGCTTTTCCCCACGTTGCAGCGCACGACCGGCGCGGGCTTCAGCTATAATGTCGGCCGGGTTTTTTCGGCCATCGGCGTGGTTGTGTTCGGGTTGGTGACCATCGAGATCGGCCAATGCCTGCTCTACGCCTCCTGTTTGTTCGTGCCCGCGGCCCTCTTGGCCTTGTGGTTGCCGGAGCCGGAGTGAGGGGGCGTGAGGTTGGGCTTGTTTCCGCGCGGACCTGTCCTATGCTTGGAGGCGTGACGCTGAAACAAAAAGTTCGGTTGTTCGTCAAGATTCAGGCCGCCACTTTCGCCATCGGCTTGGCGTTCATCATCCGCGAACATGCGGAGCATGGCTTTACGTTGCAGATGACGTACAACCATGTGCGCGAAACCTTGTTCGGGGACGACGATCCCGGCAAGACCCGCTGGCTCTTCCTGCTGCCGCTCTTTGGTACGTTCCTTTACTTCATCCGCACCGACCGGCGGCCGCGCAACATGAAGCAGGTGTTCTTCAAGTGGAGCATCCTCTTTCTCATCATGGAGTTCACGACCGAGTGGACGAAGTACGGTTGGGGGCAGGCGACCACGGATTTTCCCGTCTTGATGGTGCGCTATGCCGCTGGCGGCGCGCTGGCGGCGGCGGTGTGGTGGTTGATCGAGCGTTCTCCACGCACCCATCCGGACTCCTTTTACAAGCCGCATGGCCATGGGCATGGGCATCATCATGGCCACAGCCACCACGCCCGCTCCCATGGGCACGCCCATGCGGACGAGCCGGCGGACGAGCCGGCTAAGCGCGGACACCACTGAAGCGCCTACTTCTGGCCGAGGCCGCAGATGGCCTTGAATTCGGCCGCGGTCACGGGCGTGACCGAGAGGCGGTTGCCTGGGCGGAGGATGAGCAGGTCGCTTAAGGCCGGACAGGCCCGGAGGTCGGGCAGGCTGACATGATGCTTAAAGGCCTGATGGTAGGCGACCTCGACGCAGCTCCAGCGAGGTTCGGCGCGCGGGGATTTAGGGTCGTAGTAATCGGACTTCGCGTCGAATTGGGTCGGGTCGGTAAACGCGGCTTGCGAGATTTTGGCGACCCCCGCGATGCCCGGGTCGGCGCAGTTCGAGTGGTAGAAGAGGACAAGGTCGCCGACGGCGGCGGCCCGGAGGAAGTTGCGGGCCTGGTAGTTGCGCACGCCGGTCCATGGTTCCGTCTTCCGGGTGCGGAGCTGCTCGAAGGAGAACTCGTCGGGTTCGGACTTCATCAACCAGTAGCGCATGCGGTGACGGTGGTGGTCGGGCCGTCTTTGACAAGCGTGTTGGCGACCTAAACCTTGCCCTCGGGAGGAGGGTAGCCCTAATGGGCGCATGCGCCTGTTGGATTCCCATTGCCACCCGATCACCGCCGTCCGTGCGGGGACCTTGGGGCTATGGCTGGAGCAGGTGAAGGCGGCGGGCGTCGAAGGGGTCGTGGCCATCGGCACCGACCTCGATGATTGGGCCGACTACCGTCGGTTGGCGCAGGAGCATCCTGGTTTCTTCCGGCATACGGTTGGCCTGCACCCGTGCCACGTGACCGAAGCTTGGGAAGACGCCGTCATGGCGTTGGCGCCGTTCTTCGCCGACGCCGTGGCCCCGGCCGCCTTGGGCGAGATCGGCTTGGACTATTTCCGCCTGCCGGCCGACGCCGCCGAGGCCGCGCAGGTCAAGGCTTGGCAGCAGGTGGCGTTCCGTCGGCAACTGGCCTTGGCCTACCAGTTCGATTGCCCGGTCGTCATCCATTCGCGCCACGCCTTCGCGGATTCCGTGCAGCTCATCGACGAGAGCGGCGTCGATTGGCGCAAGGTCGTCTTCCACTGTTTCGTCGAAGGGCCGGACGCCGTGCGCGAGGTCAACCGCCGCGGCGGACGCGCATCCTTTACCGGCATCATCACCTACAAGAACGCCGAGGAGATCCGGGCCGCCCTTAAGGCGCAGGGCCTCTCGCGCCTGATGCTCGAGACCGACGCGCCGTACCTGGCGCCGCTCTCGGTCCGCGGGAAGGAGAACACGCCCGCCTACTTGCCGGAAATCGCCGCGAAGGCCGCGGAGCTGTTGGGCTTGCCGACGGACGAAGTCGCCGAGGTGGCGACGAGGAACGCGCGCCAGTTCTTCGGCTTCTAGGCAACAAAAAGGGCAGGCCGTTCGGCCTGCCCTGGTCGGACGCTGGCGGGAGGCTTAAGCCTTGGCCAGGGCCTGCTCGAGGTCGGCAAGGATATCCTCGATGTCTTCGATGCCGACGGAGAGGCGGACGTAGTCGTCGGTGACGCCGGCGGCAGCGCGTTCTTCCGAGGTGAGCTGGGAGTGCGTCGTGGAGGCCGGGTGGATGGCCAGCGAGCGGGCGTCGCCGATGTTGGCCACGTGGCTATGGAGCTGCAGCGCGTTGATGAACTTGCTGCCGCCTTCGTGGCCGGACTTCACGCCGAAGCCGACGAGCGCGCCGTAGCCGTTGGTCAGGTACTTCTTGGCGAGGTCGTGGTACTTCGAGGACTTCAGGCCCGGGTAGTTGACCCACTTCACCTTCGGGTGCGCTTCGAGGTACTGCGCGACCTTCAGGGCGTTAGCGCAGTGGCGTTCCATGCGCAGGTGCAGTGTCTCGAGGCCCTGGAGGAGCAGGAAGGCGTTGAACGGCGAGAGGCAGCTGCCGACGTCGCGCAGGAACTGCAGGCGCATCTTCATGATGAACGCGATGTTGGCGTTGCCGGCCGGCGGGAAGGCCTTGAAGGCCTCCCAGTGGGGCAGGCCATGGTAGGACTGGTCGGGCTCGGTGAAGCCCGGGAACTTCCCGTTGCCCCAGTTGAAGTTGCCGCCGTCGACGACGATGCCGCCGATGGACGTGCCGTGGCCGCCGATGTGCTTGGTGGCCGAGTGGACGACGATGTTGGCGCCATGCTCAAACGGACGATTGAGGTACGGCGAGAGGGCGGTGTTGTCGATGATCAGGGGGACGCCGACTTCCTGGGCGATCTTCGCGACTTCCGCGAAGGGGAAGATGTTGAGGCGCGGGTTGCCCAAGCCTTCGCCGTAGAAGGCCTTGGTGTTCGACTTCACAGCCTTGCGGAAGTTCTCGGGGTCGTCGCCGTCGACGAAGGAGACCTGGATGCCGAGTTTGGGCAGGGTGTAGTGGAAGAGGTTGTAGGTGCCGCCGTAGAGCTGGGCGACCGAGACGATGTGGTCGCCGGCGCCGGCGAGGTTCAGGATGGCCGCCGTGATGGCCGCCTGGCCCGACGCGTGGGCGAGGGCGCCCGAACCGCCTTCGAGGGCCGCAAGGCGCTGCTCGAGGACGTCGGTGGTCGGGTTCATGATGCGGGTGTAGATGTTGCCGAGTTCCTTCAGGCCGAAAAGGTTCGCCGCATGTTCCGTGTCGCGGAACTGGTAGCTCGTCGTCTGGTAGATGGGGACGGCGCGCGAACCGGTGGTCGGGTCGGGCTTTTGGCCAGCGTGGAGGGATTTGGTGCCGAGTTTCATGGTGGGTGGGGAAGGGGGCTGTTATCTTCGGTTGGCCGCGGGGGAACAAGCCGTTTTGGCGGCTATGACGCTTCCTTCTCGCCCTCGGGGTCCGTTCTTTCCTATTTAACGGGCCTGCTATGGCCGTTTTCCTGCATGACACGATGAGCCGCGAGCTGCGGCCGCTCCTGGTGAAGCCCGACCGGACGGTCTTCGGGATGTATTGCTGCGGCCCGACGGTCTATGGCCCGGCCCACATCGGAAACTTCCGCACGTTCACGGTGCAGGACGTCCTGCGCCGCACCCTCGAGGTCGCCGGCCTGCCCGTGAAGCATGTCCGCAACATCACCGACGTGGACGACAAGACGATCCGCGGCGCCCAAGCGGCCGGCCAGACGTTGACGGCCTTCACGCAGCAGTGGACCGACAAGTTCCATAAGGACTGCCGTGCCCTCGGATTGTTGCCTCCGCACGTCGAGCCCAGCGCGGTCGCCCATATCCCGCAGCAGGTGGCGATGATCAAGGCCCTCGTCGACCGCGGCCACGCCTACGTGGCCAAGGATGGCTCCGTCTACTTCAAGGTCTGCACCTGCCACGACTATGGCAAGCTCACGCACCTCGACTTCTCTAAGCTCGAGACGCAGGGCACCAATAGCGCGGGCGAGGCCAACGACGCCGATGAATACGAACGCGAGTCGGCTTCCGACTTCGCGCTGTGGAAGGCCCGCAAGCCGGAGGATGGCGCCAACTTCTGGCCGAGCCCTTGGGGCGAAGGCCGCCCGGGCTGGCACATCGAGTGCTCGGCGATGTCCCTCGAACACCTCGGCGCCACGTTCGACCTGCACGGCGGCGGCATCGACCTCTGCTTCCCGCACCACGAGAACGAGATCGCGCAGACGGAATGCTCCACCGGCGTCAAGGGCTTCGCGGCGCATTGGTTCCATAGCGCCCACCTGCTCGTCGACGGCGACAAGATGTCCAAGAGCAAGGGCAACCTCTACACGCTGGACCAGCTCATCGAGAAAGGCTTCAGCACCACCGAAGTGCGCTACGCCCTCATCGCCGGCCATTACCGGAGCTCGCTGAACTTCACTTTCAAGGGCGTCGAGGACGCCCGGTCCGCCCTCGCCAAGCTCGAGCGCGGCACCGACCGCCTGCTGGCCGCGGCCGGCTTCACCCGCGCGGAGTTCCTGCCCCCGGCCACCCAGGAGACCCAGACCGCTTGGGGGCGCTTCCAGGCCGCTTGGGACGTGCTCCAGAACGACTTGAACGTCCCCGGCTGCCTGGGGCAGGTCTTTACCGTCCTCGGGGACAAGGAGGAGCCCTCCGCCGCCCAGGCCCGCCAAGACCTCTCCGGCTTGGCCAAGATCCTGTATGCCCTCGGCCTGACCCTCTTTACGGCCGCCCCGGTGGCCGCCGCCCCGGCCGAGGTCGTGGCCCTAGCCGCCCAGCGTTGGGCCGCCAAGCAGGCCAAGGACTTCGCCGCCGCCGACCGCCTCCGCCAGGAGCTGACGGCCCTGGGTTGGGCCATGCTGGACCGCAAGGACGGCTACGACCTGAAGAAGGCCTAGGTCTTCAAGAATGTTGATAACTGTCCGTTGAAGGGGTGCGCCTTCCGGTCAGGCTGGAGGTCTATGTCCCAAGACAAGCCCGTCCGTTCGGTCAACCTCACGCTCCTGCCTTCGCTGGCATTCCTCGTCTTCGGCGTCGCGCTCGCGCTCGCCTTCGTCATTGCCTCCGACAAGGTCGGCAAGTCGATCGGCCAATTCAAGCAGAACCGCCCCGAGATCATCGTCAAGGGCGTCGCGACGCTCGACGTGCGTTCCGGTCAAGTGCCGAAGGCCGCGCCGCCATGCTCGCGCAGCGCGCGGCGGTGCAGAAGCTCCTGAAGGACGCCGGCTTCGCCGAGAGCGAAATCGTCTTCTCCGCTTCCGATGTCACGCGCCTCGAGCCGGCGGTCTTCCCTGAGTTCGCCCCGACCCAGGATGGCGTGCGTACCCCGATCCAGCGCGCGCCGGTGGACTTCAACCGCTTCGCCCGCGGCAAGGTCCCCGAGTTCGCCCTCGCGCAGTCCTTCAGCATCGAGACCCCAGAGTCCAAGCAGGAACTCCTCGAAGCCGCGGCCAAGGACGCCCAGCGTCGGGCCGCCACGATGGTCGCCGGCTCGGGCTCCAAGGTCGGGGCCTTGCTGGACGCCTCCCAGGGGGTCATCCAGATTTGCGCCAAGGACCGCGTCGGTGAGTCCGACGCCAACAGCATCGATTTCTACTCCATCGAGAAGACCATCCGCGTGGTGGTCACGATGCGCTTCGAAATCGTCAAGGAATAGCCTGGAAAGGGGGTAGGGCGGGGGCTTGCCTCCGTCCTTGCCCTCCGCCCCGGGAGTCCCTAGCGGTAAAGGACGCTTTGCCATCATGTCCTCCCGCCCGCAGATGACTCCCCTTGAGGAGATTCGCCACTCCGCCGCCCACATGCTGGGCGCCGCCGTGCTCCGCCTGTTCCCGCAGGCGCAGTTGGACATCGGGCCGCCCACCGACAACGGCTTCTACTACGACTTCGACCTGGACCACGCCTTCACGGCCGAGGACCTCGTGAAGATCGAGGAGGAGATGCGCCGCATCTCCAAGGAGAACCAGAAGTTCGAACGCTTCGAGTGCACCCGCGAGGAGGCCGAGAAGCTCATCCGCGAGCGCGGCCAGCACGCCTATAAGGTCGGTCGCCTCGGCGACATCCCGGCCGGTGAGACCATCTCCTTCTACAAGAACGGCGAGTTCGTCGACCTCTGCGCTGGCACCCACGTCCGCTACTCGTCGCAGGTCAAGGCCTTCAAGCTGCTGCATATCGCCGGCGCCTACCACCGCGGCAACGAGAAGAACAAGCAGCTGCAGCGCATCTACGGCACCGCCTTCGCCACGAAGGAAGAGCTCGAGCAGTCGCTGGCCCGCGCCGAAGAGGCCAAGAAGCGCGACCACCGCAAGCTCGGTAAGGAGCTCAAGCTCTTCCACATCGACGAGAAGGTCGGCCAAGGCCTGATCCTCTGGACCCCGAACGGTGCCGTGGTCCGCCAGGAGCTCCAGAACTTCATCTCGGCCCAGCTGTTCCAGACGGGTTACAAGCAGGTCTTCACGCCGCACATCGGCAACCTCGACCTCTACCGCACCTCCGGTCACTTCCCCTACTACAAGGACGCCCAGTTCCCGCCGCTCGTCGAGCGCGAGGCCATGGAGCTCCTCTCCAAGGAAGGTTGCGGTTGCGGCGAGCTCACCAACCGCCTCGAAGACGGCACGGTCCAAGGCTTCCTGCTGAAGCCGATGAACTGCCCGCACCACATCCGCATCTTCGCGTCGCAGCCGCACTCCTACCGCGACCTCCCGGTCCGCCTCGCCGAGTTCGGCACGGTCTACCGCTGGGAACAGTCGGGCGAACTGAACGGCATGACGCGCGTCCGCGGCTTCACGCAGGACGACGGCCACCTCTTCTGCACGGAAGACCAGGTCGGCCAGGAGGTCCTCGGCTGCCTCGAGCTCGTCAAGGTCGTCTTGAAGACCCTCGGCCTGAACGATTACCGCGTCCGCGTCGGCCTGCGTAACCCCGATTCCAACAAGTACACCGGTTCGACCGAGAACTGGGACAAGGCCGAGGCCGCTTGCCGCGCCGCCGCCGCCACGCTCGGCGTGAGCTTCACCGAGGAGGCTGGCGAAGCCGCTTTCTATGGCCCGAAGATCGACTTCGTCGTCCGCGACGTCATCGGCCGCGAATGGCAGCTCGGCACGGTGCAGGTCGACTTCAACCTGCCGGAACGTTTCGACCTGTCCTACAACGGCGCCGACAACAAGCCGCACCGTCCGGTGATGATCCACCGCGCGCCGTTCGGTTCGATGGAGCGCTTCGTCGGCATCCTCATCGAACACTTCGCGGGCGACTTCCCGACCTGGTTAGCGCCTGAGCAGGTCCGCGTGATCTCGCTGAACGATGACCTTAACGCCCACTGCGAGGAGATCGGCGAGAAGCTCAAGCAGGTCGGCATCCGCGCCACCGTCGACACCTCGTCGGACAAGCTCGGCGCCAAGATCCGTCGCGCCGAGATCACCAAGGTCCCGCACATGCTCGTCGTCGGCCAGAAGGAGAAGGACTCCGGCTTGGTCAACGTCCGCTCGCGCTCCGATAAGGCTTTCGAAGGAAACCGCCCGCTCGAGGAGTTCCTCGCGCTCGTCACCGCCGAAATCGCCGAACGTCGCCTCAAGGTGCACGTCCCGACGGCTCCGGCCGCGACGGCTCAGCCGAAGGCGTAACGCCGTCGCCACGGGGATTTGGCGTGTTTTGCTGGCTGTGCAGGGGAGGAGGCGTGTTTCCCGATTGCAGGGAGAGGCCCGCCCAGCCTACTGGTGGGCATGCCGCAGAGCCGTCCTAATTCCCGCCGCGATTTCCTGAAAACCGCCAGCCTGGGTGGCTTGGCCTTCGGCGCTGCCGCGGTCCCGGCCCTCGCCGCGACGAGCCGCGACAGCGCGGACAACGCCCCTCGCCGCCAGGCCAAGAACGTCATCTTCATGGTCTCGGACGGGATGGGCATGGGGACGCTCTCCGCGGCCGTGGATTACCAGAAGCTGGTGCACCAGCGTGACAACCATTGGCTGAAACTTTACCGAGACCTCCCGGTCGTCCGCTCGCTGTGCGAGACGCATTCCGCGACCGGTGTGGTCACTGATTCGGCCGCTGCCGCCAGCTGCTGGGGCATCGGCGAACGCGTGCAGAACGGCTCGCTCAACGTGACGACCGACGGCCGCAAGCCCGTCACCATTCTTCAGAAGATGAAAGCCGCGCGGAAGCGGACCGGTCTGGTGACCACGGCGACCGCCACGCACGCGACCCCGGCGGGTTTCGTGACCACGGTCAGCAAGCGTGAAGACCAGCGTGAAGTCGCTTTCCAGTATCTGGAGCGCGGCGTGGACGTCGTGCTTGGCGGTGGGGCGGACTATTTCGGCGAGAGCCTCGTGGCGGCCTTTAAGAAGGTCGGCTATGCGCACGTCACCGATCGCGCGGGCCTGTTGGCCCACCGCGGCGCTGGTCCGCTGCTCGGGCTGTTCGCCAAGAAGTACATCCCGATGGAAGTCGACCGCCTGCATCGCCAAGAGCTACGCGCGGTCACGCCCACCTTGGCGGAGATGACGCAGGCCGCCTTGCAGGCGCTCCACGGCGGGTCCGAAGGGTTCTTCCTCATGGTGGAGGGCGGCCGCATCGACCATGGCGCGCATGCCAACGACGCCATCGGCGCCATCCTCGACCAGATTGCCTTCGACGACGCCATCGCGACCGTCCGTAAGTTCGTGGAGGCCAACCCGGATACCTTGCTCATCATTACCACGGACCACGGCACCGGTGGCCTACAGGTCAATGGCGTGGGCAGCGAAGACTTTGACTCGAAGCTACCGTCCTACAACGAGACCGACCGGACCTTCTTGCGCCTGACGCAAATCAACCGATCCCTCGAGCAGATCAGGCTCGAAGCGAAGGACTACAAGAAGCCCAAGGAATGGCAGGACCTTCTGGTCGACGCGACCGGCTTCCCGTTTAAGCCAGCGGACCTGGAGAAGGTCGTCAGCATGAAGACCCTCACGGATATCCTGCCGAAGTACACTGGCGTCGGCTTCACCTCCCAGAACCATACGGGTGAGATGGTCGAGTTCTGCTCGTATGGCCCTGGTTCAGCCTTGTTCACGCCGTTCCTGCGCAACGATCAGGTCCACGCCAAGCTGCTGCGGGCGACCGGGTTGGCCTAACCCGAGGCATGGAGGCACAAAAAAGGGCGTCCTCTCGGACGCCCTTTGTGTTGGTCGAGCGGAAGCTTAGTACTTCACGCCGCAACCGTAGGGCTTGGTCGTGGAAGTTTCCGGAGCCTTGCCGTCCTTGAGGGCCTTGATGGTAGCGGCGACGTAGTTGGTGGCCTTTTCGATGTCAGCAGACTTCGTGGAAGCGATGCTGTCGATGGCGCCCTTGTAGGCGAGGTTGCCCTTGGCATCGATGACGAAGCAGTGCGGGGTGGTCTTGGCTTCGTAGGCGCGGGCGATCTTGCTGCCTTCGTCGTTGATGACGGTGGCCGGGTAGTAGCCGTTGCTTTCGTTCAGCTTGTGGCCGCCGGTGTTGATGACGAGCCAGACGACGCCTTGGCCGATCGCGTCCTTCTGGGCGTTCTGCATGGCGCCGACGTCGTAGAACTTCTTCACGTAGGGGCAGCCAGGGTTGTACCATTCAAGGACGACGGTCTTGCCCTTGAAGTCGGACAGGGAGACGGTCTTGCCGTCCTTGTCCTTGGCGGTGAAGTCAGGGGCAGGCTTGCCGATTTCCGGGGCGGCCGAAGCAGCCAGGGCGACGAAGCAGGCGAGGAGGGAGGTGAGGAGACGCATGGGTGTGTTGGGTGTGAGGTGAGATGTAGGGGCTTCCTTACAGTTTTCAACCCCGACGGTGACGGGTCGTTGCAACGTGGGACCGGCTTGGAGGCCGATTTTCGCCATTTTTTACTCGTGGGTTGCCAAAAAGGCAAAAAAGGGGGATTTAGACCACGCATATGGCTGACGCCCGTTCCATCGCCTTGGCTTGCGCCACCGAAGCCTCCCTTTGGGCGGACATCCGTGCCCGCGCCCAAGCCGTCGCCCAGTCCGAACCGGCGCTGGCTCCGATGCTCCAACGCTACGTGCTGGAACGCGCCACCTTTGCCGAAGGCATCGTCCGCCGCTTGTCCGAACGCATCGCGCCTACCGGCAACGACGTCGAGTCCTTGGCCGCCGCGATGCAGCAGGCCATCACCGCCGACCCGGAGATCCTCGCGCAGATGCGCGCCGATATCCGCGCCACCTTGGAACGCGATCCGGCCACCGAGCACGCACTCGTGCCGTTCCTCTGGTACAAGGGCTTCCATGCGATCTCGCTGCACCGCCTAGCCCACTCGCTGTGGAAGTCCGGTCGCCGGGAGCTCGCTTCGCATTTCCAGTCGCTCATGTCCGAGCACCTAGCGGTGGATATCCATCCTGCCGCCCACTTCGGGATCGGTATTCTCTTGGATCACGCCACCGGCTTCGTGGCTGGGGAGACCTCGGTCGTCGGCGACAACGTCTCTTTCCTGCATGAGGTGACCCTTGGCGGCACGGGCAAGGCCCGCGGCGACCGCCACCCCAAGATCCGTTCCGGCGTGCTCGTCGGCGCCGGCGCGAAGATCCTCGGTAACATCACCGTCGGCGAAGGCGCCAAGATCGGCGCCGGGTCCGTGGTGCTCAAGGACGTCGCCCCGCACACCAGCGTGGCGGGCGTGCCTGCGGTGGTCATCGGTCGCACGTCCGTCGACGCCCCGGCGCTCGACATGGACCACTCCCTCTAGCCGATGCCGCATTCCGCCCGCTCGCAGGAACGTCCGGGTGACGCCCGCGTCCTCGACTGCCTGTATCGTGTGGGCGCCTTCGTCAACGCGACGGAAGACCCGCGCGAGGCCCTCGACTTCATCCTGGCTGAGATCGTCCAGACGTTGAACGCCTCCAGCGCGTCCATCGCCTTGCTGGAACCGACGACGGGGTCG
>JBEGRN010000055.1:0-8528 GCA_041180425.1 Verrucomicrobiota bacterium | reverse complement strand
CAATGGTGAACTCGCGCCGGCTTTGCTCGAGACGGCGAACGTGAAGTTGGTCGCCGCCATCACCGGCACGCGTGCCAAGGGCGAGAAGCTGTCGAAGTCGCATGGTTTCCCGGTCGAAAACATCTACGGCTACGACCAGTGGGACAAAGTCGCCGCGAATAAGGACATCGACGTCGTCTACGTCGTCACGCCTCCCGGTATCCACGCCCAGAACGTCATCGCGGCCTTCGGTGCGGGTAAGCACGTCATCTGCGAGAAGCCTATGGCCACGTCGGTCGCGGATTGCGAGGCGATGATCGCGGCGGGTAAGCAGGCCGGCAAGCGCTTGGCCATCGGCTACCGCCTCCACTACGATCCCTACCATCAGGAGCTCGTCCGCCTGGCGAAGAGCAAGGAGTTCGGCCCGTTCCGTAAGATCACCAGCGCGAACGGCTTCACGCTCCGCAAGCACGCCTGGCGCATCGAGAAGAAGCTCGCCGGCGGCGGCGCGCTGATGGATATGGGGGTCTACTCCATCCAAGCGGCCTGCATGGCCGCCGATGCCAACCCGGTCGCGGTGACGGCCAAGGAGCTGCCGAAGACTCAGCCTGACTTCTTCAAGGAAGTCGAGCAGGCCATGGAGTTCCGTCTCGAGTTCGCCGATGGCGCCACCGCCGACATTTGGACGGGCTACGACGCCAACCGCGCCGAGTTCTACGCCGAAGCCCCGAAGGGCTGGTTCAAGGGCGAGCGCCCGGTCTTCAGTTACCGTGGCCTGAACGTCTCCACGTCCGCCAAGGGTAAACTCGACTTCGGTGTCTTCCGCCAGCAGCAGCGGCACATGGACGCGGTGTGCGCCGCCATGCGGGACGGCGGTACGTACACCTGCACGGGCGAAGTCGGCCGCCGCGACATCGTCATCGTCGAAGGCATCTACGAGTCGATCAAGACCGGCAAGCGCATCGAGCTGAAGTACTGACGCGTTATGGCCGGGTAGGGGCAGCACCGCGTGCTTCCCTAGCCTTGGTCATCCAAACTCCGCACTCCGTTCTCCTTAAATCTTCCCCGCGATCTCGATCAGCTTAGCGGACGCCGCCGTCATCGCCGTCTCGCGGGCTTTCTCACCTTCATTGACGCCTTCCGCGTGCACGAAGGTGACGTCGGTGATGCCGATGAAGCCGAGGATGGTGCGCAGGTAAGGTTCCTGGAAGTCGTAGGCCGTGCCGGCGATGAAGCCGCCGCGAGAGGTCACAATAATCGCCTTCTTGCCTTTCAGGAGGGGTTCGACACCCGCCTCGGTGATCTTGAAGGTCATGTCCGTCCGTACGACCTGGTCGATCCAGGCCTTGAGCGAGGCGCTGACCGTGAAGTTGTGCATCGGGGCGCCGATGACGAGCACATCGGCCGCGATGAGTTCGGTCGTGAGTTCGTCGGAGTGGTGCAGGACGCCCTTCATGGCCGGGTCGTCATGGTCGGCGGGGGCGAAGGCCGCGCCCACCCAGGCATCCGAGATGAACGCGGGCGGGTGGTGGCCGATGTCGTGGTGCGTGACCTTGAGGCCAGGGTGCTTGGCCCGCAGCGCATTGACGAAGGCAGCGGACAGTTTGCGGGTCACCGAGCGGACCGTGCGAGGTGAAGCGTCGATGTGCAGGACTTTCATGTCACCAAGGTGCACGGAACCGGCTTGGAGTCAATGGACGGGGATTCCCTAGGCACCGCGGAGGCAGGGGAGAAGGGGGTGCCTATGGCCTTTCCCCTTGTACCCGTGTCCCTAGGCTAGCTTGCCCCCCCTCTCCTGGCCTTACACTTCCCAGTCTTCGGCCTTGGAGCGCAGGACCTTGTCGAGGGCGTCCAGCACCAGGTCTACGGCCTGGTCGGTCGTGAGCTTGTCAGTGCGGATGTGGACCTCGGGGGATTCGGGCGCTTCGTAAGGGGAGGAGATGCCGGTGAACTCGGCGATCTCGCCACGGCGGGCCTTGGCGTAGAGGCCCTTGACGTCGCGCTGTTCGCAGACGTCGAGCGGGGCGTCGACGAAGACCTCGATGAAGGCGTGGTTGCTGAGCGCGGCGCGGGCCTTGGCGCGGTCGGCGGCCAAGGGCGCGATGAGCGTCACCAGCGAGATGTGGCCGGCGTTGGCGAAGAGGCCGGCGACCGCGGAGGCGCGGCGGACGCTTTCGGCGCGGTCCGCGGCGGAGAAGCCGAGGTCGCGGTTGAGGGCGGTCCGGAGGTCGTCGCCGTCGACGCGGAAGACCTGGCGGCCGGCGTCGAAGAGACGGCGCTCGACGAGTTCGGCGATGGTCGACTTGCCCGAGCCGGAGAGGCCCGTGAACCAGAGGACCGCCGGGGCGTGGCCGGAGCGGGCGCTGCGTTCGGCCGCGGTGACCTTGCCTTCGCGGACGTCCTGTTCCTTGCGGGCGTCGAGGATGATGCCGCCGCCGTGGATGCGGCCGGCTTCTTCGAGCGCGAAGCGGCCCGTGATGGCGCACTCATGGTGCAGGTCGAAGGCGACCGGACGGGTCGTGCGGACGATGACTTCGCAGATGGAGTCGCGCGGGACGCTGTTGGCCTGGATGGATTCGAGCGTGGAGGCATCGGTGATCTTCTCGATCTTGGCGATGACGGCTTCGACGTTCTGCGTCAGGAGTCGGAGTTTGTAGGTCTTGTTCGGAACAAGCGGCTCCTTGCCCAGCCAGAAGATACGGGCGCGGAATTCGCGGCCGACTCGCGGCTGGTTGGACGGGTGGGCGGCGACTTGGCCGCGTTCCACGAAGATCTGCTCGGAGAGCGTTACGCTGGCGGAACCGCCGGTGCCGACGACCTCGCGGGACGGGCCCGGCCAGTCTTCGAAGGTGCGGACGGTGCTGCGGCGGCCACCAGGCTGGAAGATGAGCTCGTCGCCCGGGCGGATGGCGCCCGCTTCGACGCGGCCCGCGACGATGCGGCGGTGGTCGAAACGGTAGATGTCGGAGACCGGGAGGCGGAGGGGCAGGCCGGTGAGGTCGTCCTCATGGCGGAACGCATCGAGGGCTTCGGTGACCGTCGGGCCCGTCCACCAAGGCATCTTGGCGGAGCGCTGGACGATGTTCTCGCCGTGCTTGGCGGCGATGGGGATGAAGTGGACCGCGGTGAGGCCGAGGCTCTTGAGGAAGGCCGCGTACTCGGTGCGGATCTTCTCGTAGGTCGCCTGCGAGTGCTCGACGAGGTCCATCTTGTTCACGAGGACGACGAGCTGCTTCACGCCCAGGAGGGAGAGCAGGAACGCGTGGCGGCGAGACTGGTCCATGACGCCTTCCTTGGCGTCGATGAGGAGGAGGGCGGCGGAAGCCGAGGCGGCGCCGGTCACCATGTTCTTCAGGAACTCCTTATGGCCCGGGGCGTCGATGATCGCGTAGGCGCGCTGCTGGGTGCGGAAGAAGATGCGCGTGGTGTCGATCGTGATGTTCTGCTCCTGCTCCTCGATGAGGGCGTCGAGCAAGAAGGCGTATTCGAACTCCATGCCTTCGGCGGCGCAGTTCTTGCGGACCTGCTCGATCTTGCCGTTGGGGAGGGAGTCGGTGTCGTTCAGCAGGCGACCGACGAAGGTGGACTTGCCGTGGTCGACGTGGCCGACGACGACGACGTGCATCTTGCGCTGGTCTTCCGCGGCGGCCTTGTTGGCGGCTTGGGCGGCGGCGGGATTGGAGTGGAAAGCGGTGCTCATGGTGCGAGGAGTGGGTGGTGCGTGGCGGTTCTGGGGAGGGCTTACATGAACCCCTTGGCGCGGAGTTCCTGCATGGAATTGCGGCCGACGTGGTCCTGGGCGCGGCCGGCGCGTTCGCTGATCTTGGTGAGCTTCAGCTCTTCGATGACTTCGTCGATGTTGCTGGCCGGGCTGTCGACCGGGTGCGTGATCGGGTGGCAACCGAGCGAGCGGAAGCGCTTGCCGTTACGGGCGTAGTAGAGCGTCGGGTTCGGGATGTTCTCGCGGCGGATGTATTCCCAGATGTCGAGTTCGGTCCACTCCAGGAGCGGCTGCACGCGGACGTGGCCGCCTTCCGGCGCGCTGCTGGCGAACTGGCCCCAGAATTCCGGCGGCTGGTCCTTGTAGTCCCAGTTGCCTTCAGCGGAGCGCGGCGAGAACCAGCGTTCCTTGGCGCGGGTGGGGTCTTCGTCGCGGCGGATGCCGGTGACGAGGGCGTCCCACTTGAATTCGTCGATGGCGGCCTTGAACGGGACGGTCTTGAGCTCGTGCGTCACGGTGACGGGGTCGTGCGTGGCGTAGCCGATGCCGCGGCGGATGGCGTCCTCGTTGACGCGGACGATCAGGTCGATGCCGTGGATGACCTTGGCCTTTTCGCGGAACTCGTACATCTCCGGGAACTCGTAGGTCGTGTCGATGTGCAGGAGCGGGAAGGGGATCTTGCCGCAGAAGGCCTTACGGGCCAGCCAGATCAGGACGTTGGAGTCCTTGCCCATGGACCAGGGCATGCAGACGGAGCGGAAGTTGGCGAAAGCCTCGCGGAAGACGTGGATCGACGTCTGCTCGAGGCGCGTGAGGTGGTCGTTTTGGGCGTTGCGGGACATGTGGCTAAAAAAGAGTTCGGATGACGGAGTTCAGAGGACGGACTGGATGTTGGAAAAGGTGAGGGGCGGATTTGATGGTCAGAGGTCGGGAGCGGTTATCGGTAATCCGTAATCAGTCCTCCGTACTCTAGGTGTTCAGGCCTTCTTCGTCCGCGTATGCAGGCCGCACTCCTTCTTGTCGAAGCCGGGCCAGCGGCCGCCGCGTTCGTCGCCGCCGGAGGTCGGCTGCGTGCAGGGCCAGCAACCGATGGAGCGGTATCCGCGGTCGTGGAGGACGTTGTGGGGCAGGTCGTGCTGCTTGAGGTAGGCCCAGACCTGGTCGCGGCTCCAGTCGACGAGCGGGTTGAGCTTCCAGACGTCGGAGTTGTCGGGCCGGGCGGCGAGGCTGAGCAGCGGGGTCGACGAGCGCTCGTTGCTCTGGTCGCGGCGCATGCCGGCGATCCAGAGGTCGAGTTCGAAGAGCTTCTTGCCGAGCGAATCGACCTTGCGGATCTCGCAGCACTTCTCGGGGTCGCGCTTCCAGAGCTCGGCGCCATGCGCGGCGGCCTGCTGTTCGAGCGAGAGCGCCGGGAGCACGGACTCCACCTGGATGCCGAGTTTGGCTTCCAGCTGGGCCTTGAAGGCGAGGGTCTCCGGGAAGAGCAGGCCCGTGTCCAAGGTGAACGCCTTGATAGGCAAGCCGGCGGACTTCGCGAGGTGCAGGATTACCACGCCGGCGGGCTGGAAACTCGTGCCGATGCCGGCGCGGTCGCCGAAGGTCTCGTAGGCCCAGCGCAGACGGTCGACCGGAGCCAGCTGCGTGAGCTGCTCGTCGAGTTCGGGAATGCGGGCTGGGTCGAGGTTCGGCATCGAGCGTCGGCGTAGGACGGGCTTAGGCCTGCGGAGCGGCGACCGGCCAGACGGCAGCGCCGTCGACCCAATCACCGAACGCCTGACCGGCCTTGCGTTCCTTGGCGTACTGCTGGAAGAGCGCGCCGACGACCACTGGGATCTCGTCCGCGGGGACCGATTCCTTGAAGAGACGGGCGAGGCGGGTGCCTTCGCGGTTGCCGCCGAGCATGAGGTTGTACTTGCCCGGGGCCTTGCCGACGAAGCCGATCTCGGCGTTGTACGGACGGGCGCAACCGTTGGGGCAACCGGTCATGCGGACGACGAGTTCTTCGCCGCCGAAGCCGGCGGCCGCCTGGGCGTCCTCGATCTTGCCGAGGATGGTCGGGAAGACGCGCTCGGACTCCGCGAGCGAGAGGCCGCACGTCGGGAGGGCAGGGCAAGCCATGCCGCGGCCCTTGACGAGGCCAGGGTTGAAGACGATAGCGCAACCATGGTCGCGGAGGAGCTGCTCGATGGCGGCCTTGTCGGCTTCCTTGACGTCCGAGAGGATGAGGTTCTGCGTCGCGGTGAGGCGGAACACCGGGCCGAACTGCTCGGCGATCTTGCGCAGGGCGGTCTTGAGCTGGTAGGTGCCGGCGTCCTTGACGCGGCCGGTCTCGATGAAGAGGCCGAGGAACCAGTTGCCGTCGGTCTGCTTGGTCCAGCCAAAGGCGTCGCCTTGGCCCTTGAAGAGGAACGGCTTGGCGGCCGGCAGCGGTGCGCCGAGCTCCTTGGCGAGCTGTTCGCGGAACCAGGCCACGCCCTTTTCCTGCAGGACGTACTTGATGCGGGCGTGCTTGCGGTCGGTGCGGTCACCCCAATCGCGGTGGATGCGGATGACGGCTTCGCCGACGGCCACGACCTGTTCGCGGGTGAGGAAGCCGATGACGTCGGCCAGACGCGGGTAGGTCGCCTTGTTGCCGTGGGAGGTGCCGAGGCCGCCGCCGACGAGCAGGTTGTAGCCGACGAGCTTTCCGCCTTCGATCACGGCGACGTAGCCCATGTCGTTGGTGAAGATGTCCACGTCGTTGTTCGGAGGGATGGCGAAGCCAGTCTTGAACTTACGCGGGAGGTAGGTCTTGCCGTAGAGCTTGTCGACGGGCGCGCCGCTGTCGTCGTGGTCGGCGGGCGGCGGGAGGTAGGGGTTGGCTTGGTCGACGGAAGCGCGGGCCTTCGCGATCTTTTCGCCGAGACCGAGGTCGAGCTGCACGCCGTCCACCCAGATGGAGTGGTAAGCGGTGGTCTTCGGCAGCAGCGCGCGGGTCAGCGTGAACGCGTCGTCCTCGACGGCCTGCGTGATGGCGTCGACCGGCGGGTTGGACGGGGCCGTGACGTTGCGGTTCACGTCGCCGCACGTGGCGAGGGTGGAGGAGAGCGCTTCGTTGATCGCCTTGATCAGGTTGCCGATGCCGCGCTGCGCGACGCCGTGGAACTGGAACGTCTGGCGCGAGGTGATGCGCAGGGTGCCGTTGGCGAAGCGACCGGAAAGGTCGTCGTAGACCAGGTACTGCGCGGCCGGGACGATGCCGCCGGTCTGGCGCGTGCGCACCATGACGGAGTATTCCTTGCCCGTCTTGCGCTTATCGCGGTCGTCTTGTTGGTAGATGCCGTGGAACTTGATGAACTGTTCATCGTCCCCGCTGAAGCGGTCGGCCTCCGGGTTGGCCAAGGTCTCCCGAATCGTGCCCGAAAGGTCGGGCTTTTCGGACTTCATCACTTCGTTCTTGGTCAGAGGCTTTTCGGTGGGCTTTTCCATGGAGGGGTGTTTTGTTAAATTAATACTTGATAAGATTACCCAAGATTACATAAAACGGGTCAAGTTTAAATAAATGGTAAATTGCGACATAGGCCGGGTGGTCTTCGTCGGTGCCGGACCGGGGGCTCCCGATCTGATCACCGTGCGGGGGCTCCGTCTGCTCCAGCAGGCCGATGTCGTCATCCACGACGCGCTGCCCGGGGATGCTTTGCTCGCCGAGATCTCGCCGACCGCGAAGGTGGTCGCCGTCGGCAAGCGTTGTGGGGTACATTCGTCGACGCAGGACGAGATCAATGCGATCTTAGTGCATGAAGCTCGGCAGGGTGGCCTCATCGTGCGCCTCAAGGGCGGCGATCCCGGCGTCTTCGGCCGGCTTGGCGAAGAGATGGACCACCTCGCCTCGCATGGGATCCATTTCGAAGTCGTTCCTGGTGTCACCGCCGCGACGGCTGCCGGCGCTGATGCGGCGTTCCCGCTGACCCATCGTGGCAAGGCGGCGTCCGTGACTTTCCTGACCGGCCACTGCGCCGATGGTAGCGACCAGAATTGGCAGGCGCATGTCGCGACGGGCGCGACGCTCTGCCTCTACATGGGCGCGAAGTCGTTGCCGTCCGTCGCGACGAAGCTCATCGCCGCAGGGGCTCAGGCCGACTTGCCGATCCGCCTGCTCTCGAAGGTCTCGCAGGACGGCGCTTCCGATGTCCTCACGACGTTGACGGACCTCTCTTCGGGCAAGGTTGACGTGTCCCTGTTGCCGACGCCGCTCATCGCGGTCGTCGGCGCGGTCGTCGCCCCGCCGCGTCATGCCGGCCTGATGGGCCGCATCGCCGCGTTCGCCTAAGTGCTGCTCAGCGGCGGCTTGACGCGAAAACGATGAAGCCCACGGCGATGAGGAACGCTGTGGCAGCCCCGATGGCAATCTGCCCCGTCAGGTCATCCAAGAAGCCTCGCTCGACCAGTTCTGCCGTCATCATGCCGGCGATGAGGATGGCAAAGGTGATGAAGCAACCGACCGGCCAGACACGCCAATCGTGCGGCTTACGCAGCGGGAGGCCTGATCGCTGGGCGATCAACTCGGGCAGCAGGCCGTGCTTGGGGTTATTGAGTAAAGGGCTGATGCGGACCTGGATGGACTCCGGCACATGGGCCTTGGCGATGGTCTCGACGTCGCCACCTGGGCCGGCATGACGACCCGGCAGGACGAAGAGCATAAGGATAGTGACGTTGCTGGTACAGCGGTTCAACGCGGTTTCCAGCAGGGGTTCATTGAATGCGTATTCAGGCCCTTCGCGGCGTTCCATCGAACAGGCGATGACGCGCTCAGCGGGCAGGTTGAGTTCCGTGGCGAGGTCGTGCGCAA
>JBEGRN010000054.1:0-8542 GCA_041180425.1 Verrucomicrobiota bacterium | reverse complement strand
GTGCCGGGCTGACGCAACGCCAGTTCGGCCAACTTGCGCGAGGCTTCCACGAAGGTGACTTCATTCAGCAAGGAGAGCGCCTGCATCGGCGTGTTGCTGCGCGAACGCTTGACGGTGCAGACCTCGCGGGTGGCGGAGTCGAAGAGCAGCATGGAAGGCGGGGCGGCGGTGCGCTTCCAGATCGTGTAGAGCGAGCGGCGGTAGAGGCCTTCGCCGGTGTCGGCCTTGTAGTTGCGCATGTCGCCGTAGACGCTGGTTTCGTCCCAGACGGCTTCGGGCATGTAGGGCTTCACGCTGGCGCCGCCGACCTTGGGCACGAGCAGTCCGCTCACGGCCAAGGCCTGGTCGCGGATGGTTTCAGCGGACAGGCGGAACCGCGGGCCGCGGCTGAGCCAGCGGTTCTCGGGATCCTTCTCGAGCTTCTCGGCGGTGACGACGGTGCTTTGGCGGTAGGCTTGGCTCATGAGCATGAACTTCTGCATGCGCTTCATGTCCCAGCCGTGTTCCGCGAAGTCGACGGCCAGCCAGTCGAGGAGTTCCGGGTGGCTCGGCCATTCGGCCTGCGAACCAAAGTTCTCGGAGGTCTTCACCAAGCCGGTGCCGAAGAAGCTTTCCCAAGCGCGGTTGACCCAGACGCGGGCCGTCAACGGGTGTTGGCCGCTGACGAGCCAGCGGGCGAAGCCGAGGCGGTTGTTGGGTGCTCCGGGTGGAAGGGGCGGAAGGACGGCCGGGAGCTTGCGTTCCACCTTAGCCCCGGGCTTGTCGTATTCGCCGCGGTTCAGCACGAACGCCTCGCGAGGTTGGGCGAGTTCCTTCATCACCATGACGTCAATGACGCCGGGCAGGGTGTTCTTCGCGTTCATCAGGCCGGCAAGGCGCGCTTCGGCGGCCCGCTTCGGGTGCTCGGGGCTATCGGCGAAGGCCTTGGCGAGGGCCTTGCGGTCTTCGGCGGTCCGGGCGGCGGGTTCCTTGAGGATCAAGGCGCGGAGTTCGGTGGCTTGGGGCGTCTCCTTGAGGTTGACGAGGTTCGCGGGGAGGTTGGTGGTGCTGAGGCGGAAGCGACCGACGTTATGGTTGGCGAGGGCTTCGCAGCGCAGGGTGATGCTGAGCTTGGCACCGGCCGGTACGGTCGTGGGCGTGAGCACGAAGAGGCCTTTGCGCGGCACGCGGTTTTCGGCGACGTTGCCGCCGATGGCCCAGCCGGTGCCGTTCTTGGCCCGGGCGGCCTTGGCCTTCTTGGCGCCCTTGGCCGCCATGCCACCATCGAGCAGGCTCTTGATCGGCCAGTTGTCTTGGCTGAAGTCCGCTTGCGCGTCGACGAAGTCGAGTTCGACCTTCTGGCCGTCGGCGAGGGTGAGGAAAGCATCGACGCCGCTGAGGACGAAGTTGCCGTTCGGGGCGCGGCCTAGGCTCTGCGTCGGCAGGGAGGCGTCAGGCAGGACTTCGAGCAGGAGTCCGGTGAGTTCGCCGGCGGGGGCGGGCGCGGTGACGACATAGACGTCCTTCGTCGGGTTCTTGCCGCTGGCTAGCCAGCTGCCGTCCGCTTGTTGCTTGAGGGTCGCGCCGCCTTCGCTGACGGCTTGGGTGCCGGCCAACGGCGCCCACGCGACGGCTTTGCCGGCGTAGCCTTGGCGGAGCTTCTGTTCCCAAGCGGCTTGCGCGGCAGGGGTTTCCTTGGCGGCGGCTTTCACGGCTTGCTCCGCTTCGCCGATGGCTTTCTCGAGCTCGGCGAGGCGCTGCTTGGCTTCAGGGGTCGCGAAAGGATGTGTCGGCGGCGTGTTGCCGCCCTTGCGTGTCGCGGCGGAGCCGCCGAACTCACCGAGCACGCCGGATTCGTCGTTGGAATTGAAGTACGAGAAGAACTGGTAGAACTCCTTCTGCGAGATGGGGTCGTACTTGTGGTCGTGGCAACGGCAGCAGTTGAGCGTCAGCGCCATCCAGGTCGACCCCGTCGTCTCGACGCGGTCGATGACGGTTTCGACGGCCCATTCGGCCACGATGCGGCCGCCTTCGCCGTTGAGGCGGTGGTTGCGGTTGAAGCCCGTCGCGACGATCTGGTCCTCCGTCGGGTTGGGGAGGAGGTCGCCGGCGAGCTGCTCGACCGTGAAGGCGTCGAAGGGCTTGTTGCTGTTGTAGGCGCGGATGACCCAATCGCGCCAAGGCCACATGGTCCGGTGCGTGTCGCTTTGGAAGCCGTTGCTGTCGGCGTAGCGGGCGAAGTCGAGCCACTGCGCAGCCATGCGTTCGCCGTAGTGCGGCGAAGCCAGCAGGCGATCGAGGGCCTTGGACCAGGCGTCCGGCGACTGGTCGGACAGGAAGGCCGTGAGGTCGGCGTCCGACGGCGGGAGCCCGGTCAAGTCGAGGGCGGCGCGGCGGAGCAGGGTGGTCCGGCTGGCTTCGGGGTTGCCGCTGAGGCCTTTGGCTTGGCGGGCCTGCGCGACGAAACCGTCGATGGCGTTGCCGCCTGCGGGAATCGGGGGCACGGCCGCCTTGCGCGGCGCTTGGAAGGCCCAGTGGCCTTGGTAGACGGCGCCTTCCTTGATCCAGCGGGCAACGAGGTCGATTTGCGGCTTCGTCAGGACCTTGTGGAATTCCGCCGGCGGCATGTGGTCGTCCGCGTCCGTCGTCAGCAGGCGCTTCATCACCGAGCTTTTTTCCGGATAGCCTGGGACGATGGCAGGATCGCCCGACTTCCCGCCGCGACGCGCGGCTTCGAGCGAGTCGAGGCGCAGCTTGCCCTTCATCTTCGCTTCATCGGGCCCGTGGCACGCGAAGCAGGTGTCGGAGAAGATCGGCCGGATGTCGCGGTTGAACTCGACGCGGTCCTCCGCCAGCACCGCCGAGGCGGCGGCCAGCAGGAGGGCGAGGGAGGACCGACGCAGGCGCATCGCTTACTTGGCTTCGGCGAGGGACTTGATGGACAGCGCGCGGAAGCCGACGGCATCGCCGTGGCCGGCGAAGCCGAAGAAGCCGTTCTTGCGGTCCTTGCCCGGATGGGCGCTCTTGCCCATGACCGTGGCCATGTCGACCTTGCTCAGGTCGGCGTCGAGGATGATGTAGCCGTTCAGCTCGACCTTGATGGTGGAGCCCTTGACGGTCACTTCCTGGAAGTTCCATTCCCCGATGGGACGCTGGTAGCCACGCTGCGCGCCGACCATGCCGTAGGCGGAGCCGTGCACCTGTCGGGGGTCGATCTTCCCCTTCACCTTGTCGTAGTTGTCGTCGAGCACTTGGCATTCGCACATGCCGACGTAAGCGGTGTTGCCCGTGCCGGGGAAGCGGATGCAGAGGCCGTTGTTGCCGCCCGCGGGCACCTTGAATTCCAGGCGGGCGACGAAGTCGGTCAGGTCGTCCTTGTGGTAGAGGTTGCCGCCCTTGTTGGGTTTGCAGAAGATGGCACCGTCGACGACTTCATACTGATCGGTCGCGCCTTTCCAGTCGGTCAGGTCCTTGCCGTTGAAGATCGACTGGAAGCCCTCGGCGCCCTTGGAGGCGAGGTACTTGTTGGCCTCGGCGCCGGCGATTTCGCGGACGAAGACGTTGCGCCAGCGGATCGGGGCGCCGTGCGTCTGGAGGCAGAGCGGGCCCTTGGCGGGGATGGCGACCTTGCGGTCGTAGTAGTTCTCGAGGATGGCGTGGTCGACGGTCTGCTTGCCGTTGAGCCAGACGCTCACGCGGGCGCCGACCATGACGATGCGGAGGGTGTTCCATTCGCCCGGGGCCTTGTCGGCGACGACGAGCGGGAACTTGCCGTTGTTCACGCCGTTGTTCCAGAGCGCGCCGCTGCCCTTGTCGGCGCCGTTCTTCTTTTCCTTGGCGTTGGCGGGGTCCCAGATCTGGACCTGCGGGACGTTGCGGAGGTAGATGCCAGAGTCGCCCAAGGGCGCCATGTTGTATTCGAGGGTCAGTTCGATGTCGCCGTATTCCTTTTCGGTCGTGGCGTACTTGCCCTTGCCGTCGTTGACGAGTTCGTCGCCTTCGGCCTTCCAGTGGGCGAGCATGTCGGCGGTCCAAGCCTTGTCGCGTTCGGCCCGCTTCTCAGGCGAGAGCGCGAGGTAGGCGCGATGGTCGGAGGTGTCGCCACCGCGCCAGCCGGTGAGGTCCTTGCCGTTGTACAGCGCGGTGAAGCCTTCGGGCGGGGTGGGGGCGGCCGTCAGCGCGACGGAGGCAAGGAGGAGGGCGAGGAGACGCATAGGGTGATGGGAAAGAGGCTTAGAGGGGTTCGAGCGTGCAGCGCTTCACTTCGAAGGCGCCGCCTTCGGATTGGAGGCCGATGGCGCCTTCCGTGAGGTTGAGGCCGGTGGCCTTGTTCACTTCCTTGCCGTTGACGAGGATCGTGACGGTATCTTTGTCGCAGACCGTGGTGAAGGTGTTCCATTCGCCGGCCGGCTTTTCCGCGTCGAGCTGCTTGCCGATGCGGTAGCCGCGGACGGTGCCGTCCTTGGCCTTCATGGCGACGCCTTCCTTGGCGGTGGCGCCGGACCAGAGGTAGAAGTCGCCTTGGTTCTTGTGCATGCCTTGGCACTCGATGCTCTTCGGCCAGATGGCATCCGGCGCGGTCATGTGCACGACGACGCCGGTGTTGCCCGGCTTGGTGAAGCGCCATTCGACGGTGAAGCGGTATTGCTTGTAGGACTTTTCGGTGCGGAGGAAGCCGTTGGGCTTACCGGTGCAGACGAGGAGGCCGTCCTTGACGGACCAGGTCTCGGCGGCGGGCGCGCCGCCTTTGAGGAAGGAGGTCCAACCGGTGAGGTCTTTGCCGTTAAAGAGCTCGACCTTCGCGCTCGGGGCCGCCGCCGGAGCGGCGCTGGCCGGAGCGGTGGCCGGGGTCTCGGCGGCGCGGGCGGAAGCGAGGGGGAGGACGGACGAGCAAAGCGCCGCCCAGACAGGGAGGAGGTAACGTGGGGACATGGGCAGAAGTTAGCCCAAGCCCGACTCTTGAGAAGGCTAAAGACGGGTCCCGTTCGGCAAATAAATGACGACTATACCCTATTTACCGCAGGGGCTGTTCAAGCCGTCAACTGCAGGGCGGAGAACTCGTCCAGGAACAGGCGCACGCGGGGGTGCGTGCGTAGGATCGAGGCCGGGCATTTGGTCGTGACCGGTCCGAGGCAGGCGGCGGCCACGGCTTGGGCTTTACGCAGGCCGGGTACGACGACGCTCAGGTGCCGGGCTTGCCGGAAGACAGGGATCGTCAGGCTCAAGGCTTCCTTCGGGACGTCGGCCAAGGTGGCAAAGCAACCGTCGTTGAGCTGCTGCTGGCGGCAGGCGTGGTCGAGCTGCACGACCTTGACCGCTGCGGGGTCCTCAAAGTCGGCGACCGGCGGGTCGTTGAACGCGATGTGGCCGTTCTCGCCGATGCCGAGGCAGATGAGGTCGATGGGAGCGGCCTGCAGGAGCGCTGCATAGCGGGCGGCTTCCTGCCGCGGCTCCTCGGCTTCGCCGCAGAGTTCGGCGAAACTGCCGAGCGCGACGTGGTTCAGCAAATGCTGGCGTAGGTAGGTGCGGAAACTGGCGGGGTGCTTCGAGCCGAGGCCGATGTACTCGTCCATGTGAAAGCCATCGACGCGCGTCCAGTCGACGACGCTGCGCGTGGCGGCGGAGCCGAGATGGGCGAGGAACTCGTTCTGGGAGGGAGCACAGGCGAAGACGACCCGGGCGCGGGGTTGGCGGGCCAGCGTGTCCGCAAGCACCTGGGCCACGTGCGCGGCGGCTTGCCGGCCCATCTCGTCGCGGGTCGGCAAGATGTCCGTAGGGATCGGCTGGCTGGCTCCGCTCATGGTCAGGCCATGATGCCCTTGATCTGCTTGCCCGCGATGCCAGTGAGGCGAACGTCGAGGCCTTGGGCTTTGACCGTGAGGCGGGTGTGCTCGATGCCCATGAGGGCGAGCATCGTGGCGTGGAGGTCGTGGACGTTGACGACGTTCTCGACGGAGCGGTAACCGAGCTCGTCCGTGGACCCGTAGACGGTGCCGGCTTTGACGCCGCCGCCGGCGAGGAAGACGCTGAAACCGAGGATGTGGTGGTCGCGGCCGCTGCCTTGGCCCATCGGGGTGCGGCCGAATTCGCCGCCCCACAACAGGAGGGTGTCTTCCAGCATGCCGCGTTGCTTGAGGTCGGCGATGAGCGCCGCGGTGGCTTGGTCGACGTCCTTGGCCGCGGAGCGCATGCCGTCCTCGATGCCGCCGTGGTGGTCCCAGGCGCGGTGGTAGAGCTGGATCATGCGGACGCCGCGTTCGGCCAGACGGCGGGCCATCAGGCAGTTCGACGCGAAGGAGCCGTCGCCGACTTCCTTGATGCCGTAGTTCTCGAGGGTCTTGGGCGACTCGTTCTTGAAATCGAGGAGGTCGGGCACGCTGGTCTGCATCTTGAAGGCCAGCTCATATTGGGCGATACGCGTGGCGATCTCGGGGTCGACGGTCTCCTCGGCAAGCGTGCCGTTGAGGCGACGGATCTCGTCGACGACCTGGCGTTGGGTGCTCTGGCAGACGCCCTGCGGGTTGCCGATGTAGTGCACGGCTTCGCCCTTGGACTGGAAGAGGATACCTTGGTACTTGCTCGGCAGCACGCCGCTGGACCATTGGCGCGACGAGATCGGCTGGAGGCCGGTCTTGCCGGCGGAGGTCAGCACGATGTAGCCGGGGAGGTTCTCGGTCTCGGCGCCTAAGCCGTAGAGCAGCCATGAGCCCATGCTCGGCCGGCCCTTGATGATCGAGCCGGTGTTCATGAACGCGTGCGCGGTGTCATGGTTGATCTGCTCCGTCTGCATGGAGCGGATGACGCAGAGGTCGTCGGCTTGCGCGCCGATGTGGGGGAAGAGGTCGCTGACTTCGATGCCGGCCTTGCCGTATTTCTTGTAGTCGATGAACGAGCCGCGGGCCTTGAGGACGGCGCCTTGGAGCTGCGCGAGCTGTTGGCCCTTGGTGAAGGACTCGGGGAAGGCCTGGCCATCGAGCTTCTTCAGCGCGGGCTTCCAGTCGAAGGTCTCCAGGTGCGAGGGACCGCCGGCCATGCAAAGGTAGATGACGCGCTTCGCCTTGACGGGGAAGTGCGGCGACTGGAGGAAGCCTTTGGAGAAGGCGCGGTCGGCGGAGCCGGCGGTGGCGGCCAGGCCTTTGGCCGCGAGCATGGCGAAGGCGGCGCTGCCCAAGCCATAGGCGCTCTTCGTCAGGAAGCTGCGTCGGTTGATCGACAGCGTGTGCGCGATGGGGTCGTAAGGGTGCATGGCTTAGTAGCGCGTGATGACTTCGTGGGAATTGAGGAGCACGCGGCAGGCCTGTGTCCAGGCGGCGTGCGCGGCCGGGTCGCCGGAGGGCGGTGGCGTGAGCCCGACCTTCAGGAGCTTGGTGGCTTCCGCGGGGTTGGCCGTGTAGTAGGCCTGTTGGTCGGCGATGAGCTTCTCGAGCGCGGTCCGTTCGGACGGCTTGATCCCTCGGCCCACGGCCAGCAGGAAGGCGGCGTTGAGGCGGTCTTCCGCGGCGGGTTTGGCGAGCAGGCGGGCTGCGAGGACGCGGGCGGCTTCGACGAAGGTCGGGTCATTCAGGAGCGTGAGCGCCTGCTGTGGCGTGTTGCTGGCGCTGCGTAAGGCCACGCACTCGTCGCGGGCCGGTGCGTCGAAGTTCACCAGCATCGGGTGCAGGAACATGCGCTGCCAGTGCATGTAGAGGCCGCGGCGCCATTGTTCCGCGTCCTTGCTCGTCACATAGGTGCGGTTCGGGAACTGGAGGGGCTCGTAGTGGCCGTCGGGTTGGTAGGGCTTGACGCTGGGGCCGCCGATGTCCTCGGCGTTCAGCAGGCCCGCGATGGCGAGCGCGTTGTCGCGCACGAACTCGGCGTCGAGGCGGCGTGGGTTCTGCGAGGCCAAGAGGCGGTTAGCCGGATCAAGGTCCTTGAGCTCCGGACGCAAGCTGCTGCTTTGACGGTAGGTGCGGCTGGTGACCATGAGGCGCACGAGGCGCTTGATGTCCCAGCCATGGTCGCGGAAGTCGCCGGCGAGCCAGTCGAGCAGTTCGGGATGGGAGGGCGGTTCGCCCTGCGAGCCGAGGTCATCCAGCGCGGCGGAGAGGCCGTTGCCATGGAAGATCTGCCACAGGCGGTTCGTGAACGTCCGCGCGGTGATGGGGTTCTCCTTGGACGTCAGCCAATTCGCCAGGTCCAGGCGGGTGAGGCGCTGCTGCTCGGTGCTCTGACGGTAACCGGGCAGGAACGACGGGGTCGCGGGGAGGACGATCGGGCCGGTGGCGTCGAGGAAGTTGCCGCGCGGGAGGATGCGCACCGTGAGCGGCGCGCGAGCTTCGGTCACGAGCGACCAGGCCACGCCACGGCGGTACTCGCGGAGCTTGGCGGCCATGGCCTTCGCTTGTTCGAAGTCGGCGCGTACCGGTTGGGCCGAGCACAGGTAGGCGACCGCTTGGTCGGCGGGCGTCGTGGGCGGGGTGCCGACCGTCAACGGATCGTAGCCGCCGAAAGGCGTGACGGAAATCTGGATCGGCTGGGTGCCGGCGCCGTCCAAAGCGACGAGCAAGGTGTCGCCGGCGGCGAG
>JBEGRN010000053.1:0-9913 GCA_041180425.1 Verrucomicrobiota bacterium | reverse complement strand
CCGGCCGCCAACGCGGCCCGCAAGGCGGTCGAAGAGACGCGCACCGGCGATTCCTTGAGCACCGTCAGGCGAATGAACCCAGCGATGGAGGCCGGTGCCGCCACCGGCAAGCCGTCGCGGGAAAGCACCGCGAACTCGACGAGCCGACCTAAGGTATCGATGTCCTTCCAACGGTCCAAGCGCGCCAACTGGTCGGCACCGAGGATCCAGACGCGCCGCGCCGTGGGGAATTCGGCCGCCAGGTCGCGCGCGGTATCGACCGACCAGCAGATGCCCGTGCGACGCACCTCGCGGTCGTCCACGTGCGCCCACGGACACGGGGCAAAGGCCAGCTTGGCCATGGCGAGCCGATGCGCCGAGGACGCCAAGGGCGGCACGGCGCGCAACGGGGCCAAGCCCGCGGGGATGACCTTCACTTCGTCCAAGCCCAGCTGACGCCAGGCCGCGACCGCGGCGGCGACGTGGCCGGCGTGCGGCGGGTCGAAGGTTCCGCCAAGGATGCCAAAGGAGGCGGGCATGCGGACATTCCGCAGCGCCTAAGGCGCGGTGGCAACCTAAAGCAGGCTTGAGCCCGGACGATTCCCCGGGAACGATGCCTCCATGGCGTCAGCCTCGCGCTTCCTCCCACCGGACCTCGCTCCGGGCCAACCCTTTGCGGTCATCGCCGGTAAAGGGCGCTACCCCGCCCTGCTGGTGGAGTCCGCCCGCGCCCGCGGCGCCCAGGTCCGGTTGGTGTCCTTCGAGGAGGAAACCGACCCGGCCCTCATCGCGACCTTCTCCGCCGCGGAACATCGCGCGGTTCCTGTCGGTAAGCTCGGCCAACTGCTCGACTCGCTCCAAGCCCTCGGCGTCGCCGGCGCCGTGATGGCCGGCCAAGTGACGCCCCGCAAGCTGTTCTCCGGCATGGTGCCCGACCTCAAGCTCATCGCGCTCATGGCTTCGTTGCGCGCAAGGAACGCGGAATCCATCTTCGGCGCGATCTCGGCCGAGATCGAGAAGACCGGCGTGCGCATGCTCGACGCCCGCGTCTACCTCGACGACCACCTCGCCACCTCTGGCCCGATGACGGGCTTCTTCTCCGCGGTCTCCGCCGAGGAACGCGCGTTCGGCGTCCACATGGCCCAGGAAATGGCCCGCCTCGACGTCGGCCAGTCCGTCGTCACGGCCAAGGGCACGGTGATCGCGGTCGAAGCCTTCGAAGGCACGGACAACATGCTCAAGCGCTGCGCCGCCACCGGCGGCAAGGAGATGCTCCTCACCAAGACGACCAAGCACGCGCAGGACTTCCGCTTCGACGTGCCCTGCCTCGGCCTGCGCACGCTGGAGAGCATGGCCGAAGGCGGCGTCCGCCGCGCCAGCCTCCAGGTCGACGGCGTCATCATGATCGACAAGCCCGCGGTCCTCGCGCGCGCCAAGGAACTCGACCTGTACCTCGAGGGCGTCGACCTCTCCGCGTGAACGCCCTCGAAGCCGAGATCGCCAAGTTCGTGTCGCAACGCTTCGCCGACGTCGGCGAAGTCACTGCCCTCGAGCTCGCCGGCGCCGACGTCTCCGCCACGCTGACGCTCCAGGGTCAGCCGGAGCCGGTCTCTTTCCGCGTGACGGGCCTGCACTGGGCGAGCGACGGGACGACCTTCACGCTGCGCTACCGCGAAGCCACGTGCTCCTTGCCTTGGCTGCAGGCGGTGCTGCGCCACTGGAGCCAACGCACGCAGTCGACGGTCACGCTCAAGGAAGACCTCCGCCTGCTGCCGCTGAAGTTCAAGCTGCCGCGCTCGGCTTAGCCTTCAAAGAAGCTCCAAGCGAGCGCGCTCTCGACCACGAGCCAAGCCAGCAGCAGCGCCAAGACCACGGCCAGCCAACGACGGTGGCGGATCCAGAAGTCCGGCGTCCGCTGGTTCACGTCCGGCCCGCCCCGCTGCGTGAGCAGGAGACGCAGACGGAGATGCCACGGGGCGCCCACCGCCCCGGGGAGTTCGGGGTGCTGATAACCGCCTTCACGGTAATCCACGCGTTTGAAGAATTTGGCGATGCGCCCGAACATCTTTCCTACCATACACCCTTCGCCCACGCTTTACAAGCGGGCGGTCAGGGGGTAGTCCCTTGGGCGTGAAGGCCACGACCCGGTCCATCCGCGCCCTGAAAGGCTCCCGCCCCATCGTCTGCCTCACGGCCTACGATGCCGTGACCGCCCGCATCGCCGACCAAGGCGGGGCCGACCTCATCCTCGTCGGCGACTCCGTGGGCAACACGGTGCTCGGCATGGCCGATACCGTCGGCGTGACGCTGGAGATGATGGTCCACCACACCGCCGCGGTGGTCCGGGCTAAACCCAACGCGCTCGTCATCGCCGACCTGCCCTTCGGGCTGGCCCACGACAGTTTCCCCCACCTCCTCAAGGCCTGCCGGGCGCTCCTGCAGCAAGGCGGGGCCCAAGGCGTGAAAATCGAAGGCGGCGCTTCGCTCGCCAAGCACATCGAAAAGCTCGTCGACGCAGGCATCCCCGTCATGGGCCACGTCGGGCTCATGCCCCAGCGCGTCCACTCCACGGGCTATCGCCGCCGCGGCCTGACCCCGGCCGATCAGGTCCGCCTCTTCGCCGACGCCCAAGCCGTCGCCGACGCCGGCGCCTTCTCCATGGTCGTGGAATGCGTCGACGCCACGTTCATGCCTAAGCTCACCGCCGCGGTCGACGTCCCGACCATCGGCATCGGCTCCGGCGAAGGTTGCGATGGACAGATTCTCGTGATCCATGACCTTCTCGGGCTCACCCCCGAGCCTCCGCCTTTCGTGAAACCACAAGCCAACCTCCACAAAGACGCCGTCGCCGCCGTGCAACGCTGGGCCCGGCTAGTCCGCAAAGGAGGCCGCCGATGAACTGCGTCGTCTTCGGCGCAGGTGCCTGGGGCACCGCGATGGCCATCCACCTCGACCGCCAGGGACACACGGTGACCCTCGTGCCGCGTCGCCTCGAGCAGGCGCTCAAGCTCACCGCGGAACGCGAGAACACCGACTACCTGACGGGCTACGCGCTGGCGCCCTCCCTACAGATCGGCCTCGAAGCGATCCCGGCCCTGATGGATGTCGATCTGGTCTTCCTGGCCTGCCCCTCCAAGGGACTCTCCGAGCTCGTCCAGCAGATCGGCCCGGCCCTGCGCGCTTCCTCGGCCCGCATGGTGATTTCGCTCTGCAAAGGACTCGACCAGCACACGCTGCGCCGTCCGTCTGAAGTGATGGCGCAGGCTGCGGGCAACATCCCCGTCGCGACCTTGAGCGGCCCGAGCAATGCCGAAGAAGTCGCCCGCGGCATGCCGACCGCGATGGTGCTCGCCGCCCACCAGGACGACGAGACGCTACGCGAAGTCCAAGCCGCCCTCAGCGGCCCGACGCTCCGCGCCTACACGTCGTCGGACCTCCCCGGCGTCGAGATCGGCGGCACCTTGAAGAACGTCTACGCCGTCGGCGCCGGCCTCTGCGATGGCCTCGGCCTCGGCTCCAACGCCAAGGCGGCCTTCCTGACCCGTGCCCTCCAGGAAATGATGCGCGTCGGTGTCGCCGTCGGTGGCCGAGCGGAAACGTTCCTCGGCCTCGGCGGGGTCGGCGACCTCATGGCCACGGCCCATGGTGGCTGGAGCCGCAACCGCTCCTTCGGCGAACAGGTCGCCCGCGATGCCCGCGGCGCCATCGCCGCCCTCGCGACGCGCCGCGACTCGGTCGAAGGCTACCGCGCGACGGACACGTTGACCCGCGTGGCGCAAGCCAACCGCCTCGACGCCCCGATCCTCTTCTGCCTGCATCGCATCTTGTTCGAAGGCCTCGACGCCCGGGCAGGCGTGACGGCCCTGATGACCCGCGACCTCAAGCCGGAGGCATGAACGCGCCCGGGACGGAGTCCAAGCCTTCGCCCATCAGCGGGCAAGGGCTCTTCGCCACGCGCGCCTTCGCCGCCGGCGAGAAGCTGGCCGCCTACCAAGGCACGACGTTGACGAGCCCACCCACCGTCAGCGCCCCCGGCGTGCCGACCTACCTCGTCGAGCTCCGGCCTGGTCTCTGGCTCGATGGCGCGTCGGCCGACAACCCCGCCCGCCATGCCAACCATAGCTGCGCCCCGAACGCCGAAATGGTCCACGACGAGGCCAGCGGACACCCTTGGCTGGTCGCGTTGCACCCCATCGACGCCGGCACAGAAATCACCTTTGATTACGGGTTTTCGCTAGCCGAAAGCCTCTTTCACCCCTGCCGATGCGGGGCCGAGGCCTGCGTCGGAAGAATCATAGCCGCCCCGTTGCGCCCGGCCCTGCGCCGCCACCTGCGTTTTTCCCGCCGAAGGGATTGACCCACGCCTTCGGGAAGGTCAGTTTTCGCAGGTCTACCTTACCCCCTCTCCATGAAAAAAGTCGCCCTCACTGACCTCGACCCCCGCCTGCAGAAGCAGATCGCCGCGGCCGAGCAGCAACTGAAGACGAACCCCCAGTATGCCATCGAAATCCTTTCGGGCATCCTGAGCCGCAACCTCGGTTGCGTCGAAGTCCGTCGCACCCTCCGGAAGGCGCAGAAAATCGTCCTCGGCACCCGCAAGGGCCTCTTTGACGGCATCGTGACTGGCCTGACCGCCGGCAGCATCGCCAAGGAAGTCGAAAAGGACCCGCTCGCCGCCATCGCCGCCGCCGAACTCAAGCTCGCCAAGACCCCGGCCGACGTGAACGCGAACAAGACCATCGCCGCCGCCGCCTTGAAGCTCGAGTTCCCCGAACTGGCCGCCTTCGCCTACGAAGAGCTCACCCAGATCGAACCCAAGCAGGTCCAGCACTACGTCGACCTATCCAACACTTGGATCAACGCTTCTGAATACGACCTCGCCCTCGCCGCCGCCGATGCCGGCCTCAAGCTCTTCCCGGGCAATGGCGACCTCCAGGAGTGCGTCCGCAAGGCTTCCGTCAGCAAGACGATGAAGAAGGGCAACTGGGAAGATAAGGGCGACTTCCAGTCCAAGCTTAAGGACAAGGATGAAGCGCTCCGCCTCGAACAGGCCGCCCGCAAGGTCACCGATGCCGGCACCGCCCTCGAACAGGCCGCCGCCTTGGCCGAAAAGATCCAGGCCCAGCCCGACAGCCTCGACCTCTACCGCGACATCGTCCGCCAGTTCATCTCCGCCGGCGACCTCGACAGCGCCATCGCGTGGCTGCAGCGCGGCCGCCTGACGACCCTAGGTAAGGCCGACTCGTCCCTCGAGCGCCAGGAAATCGACCTCATCACCCAGCGCTACGAAAAGACCTCCAAGGGCCTGCGCGACCAGCTCGCCGCCGCCCCGGGCGACGCCGCCCTCACCGCTGCCCTGGCCGCCAACGACAAGGAGCTCACCGACTACCGCATCCAGACCACGGGCAGCCTGGTCGAGCGCTACCCGAACGACTACTCCTTCCGCTACGAATACGGCTCCCTGCTCTTCGGCGCCAACCGCCTCGACGAGGCCATCCAGCAGCTGCAGTACGCCCAGCGTAACCCGAAGTTCCGCCAGGCGGCCATCCTTTCCATCGGCAAGTGCTTCGTCGCCAGCGGCAAGTTCGACCTCGGCGTCGACCAGCTGCTCCTCGCGAAGTCCGAAGTCCCGGTGATGAACGACCTCAAGAAGGAGATCATCTACGAATTGGGCGGCGCCTACGAGAAGATGGGCCGTACCAAGGAAGCCATCGAGGAATACAAGGCCATCTACATGGCGGATTCCGGCTACCGCGACGTCTCGAAGAAGATCAACGACTTCTACGAGAGCCAGAAGAACCCCACGGCCTAAGCGCCCGCGCCGTTCCTTCCGCCTTGCGGTCGGCCCACCCCGCCCGCTTTACTCCCTCCTGCCCATGGCCCTCACTCCGTTCCAAAGCCACCTCATCGCCGACGTCGGCATCAGCATGGGAGACGAGGGCAAGGGCCGCCTCATCCCGGAGATCGTCCGCGAACTGCAGCAGCTCACCGGCCGTCGCGACGTGGTCGGAACGGTGCTCAAGGTCAATGGCGGCGCCAACTCGGGCCACACGGTCGCAGGGCTTAAGCTCAACCTGCTGCCCGGCGGCGTCGCCGAGCATGACGTGGCCTGCCTCGCGCTCGGCGCGGGCGTGGTCGCCGACCCCCGCAAGGCCCTCTGGGAAGCCCTGCCGCTGGAGAAGATCGGCATCCCCGTCCTCAACCGTCTGCTCATCGACGAACGCTGCATGGTCAGCGACGTCGCCCACCGCATCCTCGACCTGGCCTGGGAAGACTACCGCATCCACGTGCTCGGCCAAGAGCCGCGCGGCTCCACGGGACGCGGGATCACGCCGGCTTACGCCGACGAGGTGGGTCAGATGCAGATCCATTACTCGGAATTCCTGGGCGAGCAGTCCGCCTACGCCGAACGTCTCTCCGCCCGCCTCCGCCGCGCCGGTGACACCGTGCGCGACGTCTGCAAGCTCTCGCCTGAGAAGTGGGCCGGTCTCTTCGTCAAGCTGACCGAAGCGGAACTGCGCGCCAACAAGGGTGCGATCGAATCCGGCGTCTTCACCGCGGCGGAGTTCGACTTCACGCGCTTCGCCGGCAAGGAGCCGTTCACCTTCGACCACGCCGCGGTGCTGTCCGCCTATTGGTCCGCCGGCCAGAAGCTGGCCCACGCCATCGGCGATGTGCGCGACCGCGTGCTCGGCGACCTCGCCGCCGACCGTCGCATCATCGGCGAGTTCGGCCAAGCCTACTGGCTCGATAAGCGCGCCGGCTTCGCCCCGAACGTCACGGCTTCGCACACCTACACGCCCGAGTTCTTCCAGTCCGCCGGCATCCCGGTCCAGCCGATCCACACCGTGGGCTGCTGCAAGGCCTACGACACCAAGGTCGGCACCCACGTCTTCCTCACGAAGATGGAGGAGTCCCACCCGCTCCAACAGGCGCTCGCCAAGCTGGAGTTCGGCACGAGCACCGGCCGCCAACGCATGGTGGGCTGGTCCGACCTCGTCGAGAAGGCCGACGCGCTCCGCTACGGCGGCTACGATGACCTGGTCCTGAACAAACTCGACGCGCTCTCGCCCCACGGCACGTGGCAAGGGGGCGACCTGCTCCTCTGCACGGGCTACCGCGACGCCGCCGGCAAGACCGTGATGGGCGTACCCCGCAACGACGCCGTCCGCCGCGCCCTCAAGCCCATCTACGCCACCCTGCCCGGCTGGAAGGCCGACATCTCCGGGATCCGTTCGTTCGCCCAGCTTCCGCCCGAAGCCCGTCGCTACGTGGCCTTCACGATGGCCGAGATCGTCCGCCTCGCCGCCCGCGGGGGCTCGCTCCGTTCCTTGCCGAACCTGCGCTACATCGGCGTCGGCCCCGACCCCGACCAGATCATCTCCGACGTCCCCGCAACGGCCGAGCTGATCAAGCTGGCCTAAGGCTCGCCGCCCCGCGCGTCCCGCATGGACTCCCTGGAACACAACTTCGCGATCCCGCTCTGGGCCCTCGTCGACCGTTCCAAGATCGAGGTCGGCAAGTCCGACATGCGCGGGCTCGCCAAGGAACTCGGGCGCTGGCTGAAGCATAATTTCGACATCACGCACAAGGGCGTGGCCATCGAGGAACCGGCGGGCACGAACGCCGGCGAAGACCCGATGCTCGTGGTCGCTGGCGTCCCTCAGCCGCAGTGGCCGATCATGATCGCGATCGCCCAGAGCAAGGAGTGCAAGCTCTACCTGGTGCTGCCGAACGAGAAGGGCCTGTTCACGCTCAAGGAGCTGAACATCCCGAAGGAATAAGGCTAAGGCCGCGCAAAGGCCTGCACGGTCTCCAGGTGCAGCTCCGCGACCTGCGCGAGGCTCAGCCCGCCCCACTTGTACCCGCCGGCCAAGGCGAAGAGGTGCGGGATCCGCCGGCGACGGGCCCACTCGACGACCAGCGCCTCGCGCTTCCGGATGATGTCCTTGGTGATGCCTTTGAGCCCACCCGCCTTCTCATAGGTGTCCATGCCGGCGTTGTAGATGAGGCAATCCACAGGCTCGAGGAAGTGCAAGGCGTCCTCGACATGACCGAGGTAACTCTGCGGCTCGGTGACCTCGTAGTAGAAATGCCGGCGCGGATCCGTCGGCTCCCACGAATCGAACGAGTTGACGGTGAGGTCGGCGAGGTAGACGCGTGGGTCCGCGCCGAGGATGTCGAAGGTGCCCCCGCCCGCGTGCGCATCGAGGTCGAGGATGCCGACGGTCTTGACCTGCTTGAGCGCCTCCAAGGCGGCCAAGGCCAAGCCGTTGAACTGGCAGAAGCCGTTGCCCGCCCGGCGGCGCGCATGGTGCAGGCCGCTGGAAAGACTGCCCGAGCGACCGTTCCGCAAGGCTTCCTTCACCGCGTCGCGCATGCCACCCGTGGAGGCGAGGATGCTGTTCAAAAGCGGCAACGACCAGGCCCCCACCTCCAGGAAGGAGCCGGTGTCCTCGAAAGTGCTGCGCACGTGCTCGACGTCCCCCGCCCGCCCCGCCTCGATCAGCCCGGCGACGAGCTTGGCCTTGGTGACGGTCTCCGACTTGCCCTCGACGACGTAGTTGGGGCTGTAGAAGACGGTCAGTGGCGCGGGTGGCATAACAACTTTCTATTAAGAACCCAGTGGAGCGTCAAATCGCCCACGTGTCATACGGGCAGGCCCGTAAAATCAGCCCTTTGCCTGCCGGACCAAGCGGCGCAGGATGACCGCCGCCTCGGCCTGGCCCGACGGGAACAAGAAGATGAGGTCGGGGCCGCTGTCCCGGCTGACGACCAAGGCGTTGGTGTACGAGGTGATGTCCACGACCTTGGTGTACTTGAAGTTCAGGTTCTTGAGCTGCCCGTCGAAGACGGCCCGCTGGGCCAAGAAGAGCAGCCGCCCGGAGTCGACCTGCACGACCTGGTCCTCGGTCTCGCGCTCCACGCTGTAGCTGCCGACGCGGTAGCGGAGGCTGCCGAAGATCCGGACACTCGAACCGAAGCCGCTGTACCCGCGCCGCACGGTCACGCGCTTGTTCTGATAGAGGTCGACCTGCCGCTCCCAATAGCAAGCCTCGGAGCCCAGTTCGCGGTCCGAAGCCACGGGGGTCAACGGCGCCTTGTAGAGCTGCCAGAGCTGCGTGGACTGCGTCAGTTGTTCCGACAGTTCGGGCAAGGCCGAAGCCAAGCTCAGCCCATGCACGTCCGCCATACGCCGAAGCTCTCGGGCAACGCTGGGGTCGAGGAGGTTCTCGTCGTCCTCCCGGACGATGTTCTGCTTATAGAGGTCGCTGAAATAGGTCTTAAAGGCGCGTAGCTTGACCTCGGCGATGACCGACGACGGCAAGGGGACTTCCCGTTGGCGGGCTTTCTCCTCCGGCGTACCCGACCGCATCAGGCAGGTCATCGCGCCGACGGAATAATAGGATTCGAACTCGGCGCGGTGCAGGGAGAGCGTCGTCTCGGGTCCGAAGCCAAAACTGCGGGCGAGGTTCTCGAGGTTGAGTTTCTCACCCGGCGTAAAGAGCCGATCCGCCAAGTAAGCGCCCAAGGCCTGACGATACCACTGCTTGAGTTCGTCCTGGCAGCGCTTACGGACGTCATAACCGACCTGAGAGGCGATGGCGACGTGGTCGGCCTCGGTGACGAGGCATTCCCGCGGGGCCACGGCGAGCTTGTCCCAGAGCAGCTGGAGTCCCTTGACCTTGCTCTCGCGGCTGAAGAGGTCGTCGAGGAAGTTGGCTGCTTTGTCCGCCGGACGCGGGAAGGGCAACGGCTGACGGGGCGCGAGCAGGCTCGAGACCAGTGCCCAGTCCTTCATGCCCGGGCGCCAATAGTGATCCGTAGGCAGGACCTCCCCGGCACTGACCCGAGCAACAAGTTCGGCCGCCGCGCAGGTGCCGTATTCTTGGCCGGCGCGGGCCAAATGGAGGTCGTCCGAAGCCATGCCCAC